>NZ_JBNPLQ010000021.1:0-51362 GCF_050313575.1 Candidatus Pseudoscillospira sp. SGI.172
GTATGAAGCTGGGATGCGAGCCAAGCGCAATACCGTGCAGGCCATCGTACAGCGGCTCAACGAGGAGGCGGACACTGCCCGGCGGTATCTGGACCTCTGTGAGCTGGAGGTGTTGGAACCCCGCTACTGCGACAACTTCATTCTCAATCTACTGTATGAGATCCTGAGTAAGAAGACCAGCCAGCGGGTCCGGCTGCCCGAAGGGGTATTTGACATGACTACCGCTGTACACGGCATTTATGAGGAGTGAGACAATGCAGACGAAAAAGATCCCCAAGAAGAAAACGGCGGCAAAGTCCGCCCCGGCAAAGGTCAAAAATGAGAAGCGGAGCAAAGAGGGGCAGGCAAGCGAAAAGCAGCCCTTTTTGAAGACACTGATTTTTGGTGAAGAAAAACCCGACTTAACAGAACTGGAAGCTGGCTCCACCACGATTCTTGATATTTTGTCCCCGACCACCGTGGACACCAAAAGCCGTGACTACATCGTAGTGGACGGCATTTATCATACCTATCTCTATGTTACGGGCTACGGGTACACCACCACAGTTGGCTCCTGTTGGCTGGCTCCGTTGGTAGAGGCCGGAGAAGGCATCAACGTAAATTTCCTGGTCAAGCGCCAGTCCAAGGATAAGATCCTCTCCAAAATCTCACAGACAACCATGGTCAACCGCTCCCGTATGCGGGATATCGGTGATACACGCCAGGACTATGAGGAGCTGGACAGCGCCATCAACTCCGGCCTGTATCTGAAGGATGTGATGAACCGTCAAGGCGAGGATTTCTACTATATGCACACCCTTATTGAGGTGACAGCTCCTGACCCGGAGACACTGGAGCAGCGTGTTACGGAGGTTGAGAAGCTATGCGTATCCATTGATATGATCGCCCGGCGCTGCGACTACAAAAACGAGCAGGCGTTCCTGTCATCTCTGCCCATTCTGGCCCTCGACCCGGATATTGAGCGCAAGGCGCGGCGCAATGCCTTGACCTCCGGCGTGGCAGCGGCGTTCCCTTTTGCCTCCTATGAGCTCAGCGACCACAACGGTATCTTTCTTGGCCTGAACCTCTACAATCGTTCTCCGGTCTTTCTGGACCCCTATGATGACTATAAATACACCAACGGAAACTGGTGGATCGGTGGCTCTACCGGCGCGGGTAAGACGGTCACGCTCCAGTGTCTCGGCGGGCGGCTCCGGCAGCAGGGCAAACGGGTCATTATCATCGCGCCCAAGAAGGGACACGAGTTCCGGCCTCTCTGTGAGAAACTGGGCGGGTTGTACCTGCGAATGTCACCATCGTCTAAGGACTGTCCCAACCTCATGGCCATTCGGAGAAAATCTCTGGACTCCTATGCCAAGCTCAAGAACATTGCCGCCCGTGATGACTCTGTGCTGGCCGATAAGATCGCGCAACTCATCATCTGGTTTTCTCTGAAGAAAAAGGACCTGGGCGAAGAGGACAAGAGCAGATTGGACTCCTCTCTGGTAGAAGTCTATAAACGGTACGGCATCACCTTTGATAACAGTACCATTGTGGATGAGGAAGGCAATTTCCGTACCATGCCCATTCTCTCGGATTGGTATGATGTGCTCTATCAGGACCCGGATACCCGGTATTTGGCCGTGGTGCTCTCGCGCTATGTGACCGGCTCCGCCTCAGCGATGGCATCCCGCAATGACATTGATCTGGATAACAAGTACATTGTTCTGGACCTGTCCGGTATGCCCGATGACATGATCGCAGATGGTACCTTCTGGGCTACCAGCATCGCCTACGACCTCATTATGAACTGTGAGACCGACCTCTCCGCACTGCTGGCAGACGAGCTATGGAGCCTTGTAGGAGCCACGGCCAACCCGCAGGCTGCGGGCTTTGTGCTGGAGATGGTGAAAACCGTACGCGGCCTAGGCGGGATTATGGTGACAAGTACGCAAGGAATGCAAGACCTGTTCAGTTTGGAGGGCGGCAGCTACGGAAAAGGCATTCTTGATGCCAGCCGGATCAAGCTGGTTATGCAGATGGAGGAACAGGAGGCCCGACTCATTCAGAATAAGCTGAATTTGTCCGAGGAAGAGGTGCGGCAGATTACCCGGTTTCGCCGGGGTGAAGGCTTGCTGTGTATCGGGTATAACCATGTGCCGGTGGCCTTCCACACCACACCAAAGGAATATGAGGCGATCACCACATCGCCCACCGACCTCCGTGTGAAACGGATGGAGGATGCCAATGAATGATGTGAAGCGGGACATGACCCGTATTCAGGAGTTGGTCGGAAATGCATTCGGTCAGACCGGCTCTCTTGTGGCGCTGGCCAACGGCGGACAGTTGAATCCAAACAAGTTGCAAAAAACGCTGGAGCAGACCATGGAGCAGTTTGAACGCGCCGCGCTGGAACTTCGGCGCCTTTGCGAGCAGTATTCACCGGGGGTTGGAGGCTTTGCTAAAAAGAACTTTTTACCCGCTATGGATGTGACCGGGAGCGTGGAGGAGATTGGCTATGGCTGGGTCCATATCACCTTGAATACGCTGCTGCCCCACTGTCGGTATCAGAGCCCCAACTGGCTCAGCGATACCATCAGACGCCTCCTGGACGGCTATGAGGCTTGTGGAAAAAAGCTGCCGTTTTACCGCCACGCCATGCTGGTGATCGACGAACACACGGACATAGAAGGACGCCACATTTTCGACCAGGACAATAAGGGATGGAAGGCTGTCAGTAACGCCATCAAGGGAAGACTGATTCCGGACGACGATCAGTACACCCTCGCTGTCGCTCTATTTTCTACAAAGGTCAAGGAGCAGGAGTGCTGCCATATCACACTGCTCCCGCAGTTGGATGCCCACGATTTTTTTGCCGCCCATTCCAGTGATTATGCCCTTGGAAACTTCTATTCCGGCCACTGGTGCTGATGACCTATATGGATAAAAAGTTGCAAAAACACCCATAAGGTTCTGCCCCAATTTCGGCTCGTTGCGGCCGGGTTCCGTGTGGCAGCCACCTTATGGGTGTCGAGACCCTTCAAAGCATTGATATAAGTGAATTTTCCCAAGTGACTAAAGCTGAAAAAATACATACCGGCCTTACTACTATGTGGGGGCATAAGATTGCCCTCACATAGAGGCGGCAAAAGACGCCGAAATTGTTCTTGCGCCGGAAGCGGCGCAAGGACGGTTTCGGCGTTCGCAGGAATCCGGGAGGGGTGATTTTAGTGTGATCTTCAGCGTGAGAGATATTGATGTTCTGCGCCTGCTTTACTGGTGTCAGAATATACGGCCTGATGATTTGAGCAGCATCTCCACGGAAGCAGAGCGGGAAAACCTGCTTGCTCTGGGATTCATTAAACTCCATGAAAAAAGCAATACCCTGACTATCACAGCAAACGGTAAGGCGTTTCTCCATGTGGTTTTAGAGGGCGCGGTACCTAACCTGACGATTTCCTATCGTGAGGAAATTATCGAACGCCGTATGCGTTTGTCTCAGATTGTCTTAACAGCATACTTTGCCGGCGTTGATATATTTACCACGGCGGCAAGCAGCATGGCTGGCCGTGCTGCCTTGTTTCTCACTGCGATCACAAGGGGGCGAGGCCACAATCCATGGGGCAGTTCACGAGTTGGGGCGATTGCCCATTTGGGTGGTGTTTATTATTCAACTCACTATGTATGCCCGAGCATTGGCCGTATGGCAATCAATGATGAGCTGGCTGCCTTCCATAACCACACCAATTTTGGCAAGGACACCCAGAGGGCATTCATCTTTGCCGGGCAGACCTATGGTGATGTGATTGAAGAACTAAAGGTGCGTGATGAAAAAAAGGGCACCAAGCTGATCAGCTATGGAGAAGCCTACCGCAGCCTTACTTATCCGATCCATCTGCTGTCTTGTGATCAAACCGGCTCGCTGCAGCTCCAGATCATGGCCACGCCTGACTACCGGTCAAAGCTCTCAAGGCTCATGCTGAAAACGGCCTTTCAGCCACCGCCAAAAGATGTCCCCGCCTGGGACGCGCTTTACAAGGGGCGCCCTTTTGTTATTGGAGTGGACATGAACCTGCGGCGAATCGACGCCGCCATTAAAATTGCGAAAAAGAGGGAGTGTCTGCCGATTTCACTGGCAGCCTTGGACGGACAGGGCGACGCTGTTCTTCTGTCCCGCTATAAAGATACCGGCCTTGCCACTGTCTACAAGGTGACGGGCAGTATCCTGACCGAGCTTTTGGGGCGGCCTCCATCGTTTTACATTCCGCCTCGAACGCAATATCTGACGGAGAAAGGAGATGTGGTCGATGCCCCGCTTATCCAAACTGCTGGAAAAACTGGAAGACAAGGTCGCAAATAGATGTGGCCGTTGGTACGAACGGAACCGAGCCCGTGTTCCGCTCTACATCGTGCTGGGGCTTCTCGGGTGGTACCTCTATGGAATGTTTCTCAACTCTTTGAAGCTGGGAAAGGCGTCGGTGTTCAATACCACCGGAGAGGTGATCGAGAGCATCTGGGTGTTTAACCCGTTCAAAAATCTATTCGTGGTCTTTACGCCCTTCGGTCTTGGCGTGACGGCGGTTATCCTGCTGCTGGTCTGCCTCATCACAAAAAAGGGGTACAGCTGGTTCTCCGGCTACAAGTTCACCCGAGATCCCCGCGGCTTTGATATCCTTCCAGACGGTACCCATGGCACCTCCGGTTTCAGCACCAAAAAGGAGCTTGCCGAGCACCTGGAACTTGGAAGTGCTCAGGAAGTCACCGGTATGCTGCTGGGCCGTATCAAGGCACACCCGAATGACCCGGATAAATACTCCACTTATGTGGCCCACCGTATGAAGCCCGGCGAGAACAATAACATACTGTGCATCGGCGCCCCTGGCTCTTACAAGTCCAGGGGCTTCATCATACCCTTTCTCATGGGCTGTGCCCAGAGAAGCTACCGTGGAATGTCTCTTGGCGGCGGAGACAGCGCACAGGCCCATTTGGAGTCGGTCATTGCCACCGACCCGAAGGGCGAGCTGTTTGAAATGCTTGCGCCGTATTTTCGGGAAAGAGGCTTTTACGTGAAGGCGGTCAACTTTCTGGATATGGCCCACTCGGATGGGTGGAACTGTTTGGCCGATTTGGACACCAATCCCAACCTTGTGACCACCGTGGCCAACACCATTATCCAGAACACCTCCGGGCCTAATGAGGCCGACGACTTCTGGAGCCGTGCGGAGCTGAACCTGCTCATGGCACTCATCCACTATGTCTGTAATTTGAAGGATGCCCAGGGCAACCTGCTGCCTATCGAGCAGCGCAGCCTTGGTGACGTCTATAAGATCCTTGCCTACAAAAGCGTCAATGAGATCAACCGTATTCTGACAGAGCTTCCGCCGGAGCATCCGGCAAAGGGACCTCACGGTCTGTTCCTGAAGGCCAGGGAAAATCTCTGGGGCAATATTATCATCGGCCTTGGCAACCGGCTTGCAATCTTTCAGGACCCCTTGGTAGATAAAATCACACGCAACCACGATGTGGACCTGCTGCTGCCCGGGCAGAAACCCTGTGCCTACTTTGTCATCATTTCCGCGCAGGACAGCACCTATCGCTTTCTCAGTTCCCTGTTCTTCTCGCTGACCTTTCCCCGGCTTTCCGACTATGCCCGCCTTCATGGCGGACGTCTTCCGGTACTGACCAATTTCTGCCTGGAAGAGTATTTGAATATCGGCTACATGGACGGCATCTCCGATGTGTTCAATTCCATTCGTGGCTTTAATATGTCGGTGCAGTTGGCGGTACAGTCCCTGTCCCAGTGGAAGGAAAAGTATCCCGGCATGGAATGGGAAAATCAGCTGGCCTCCTTCGACCAGACGATCTACATGGGCTGCAACGATTTAACCAGCGCCAAGTATTTTGCGGAAAAGTGCGGAAAGGTCACCATTTCAGTTACCAACAACCAGTTCCCCTTGATGCCGCTGTTTTCTCCCGTTTATAGCTCGACCCGTCCCTATTCACAGACCCGAAGCAATACCCAGCGTGACCTGCTGCAGGCAGATGAGTTTCTGAGGCTGGATCGGTATAAGTGTGTAGTCATGTTCAACCACTATAAGCCGACGCAGCTCTACAAAGTGATGCTGGAAGAACTGCCAGAGTATAAGAGCCTACACAAGTGCAGCGTGTTCGATTACATCCCCGACTGGAAGAAACGGGAGGAAGCTGAAAAGGAACGGCGTCCGGCTGCAAAACAAAATGTCGACTCACGGGCTGCGCAGCCGGAGCCCGCTGAGCAAGCCATCATGCAGGAAAGAAGAAGTAGCTTTCAGGAGGAGCAGAAAACTGTGGGGGCAGTAAAGAGCCCAACGCAAAAGCAGGATTCCGGCACAAGCTGCATTTATGAGATCCCGTCTATGAAGTCCTCCGCACCGGAGGACATTGGACTTGTGGAGATGACCCGCAGCGCCATCATTGGAAGCGACGATCCTGAACTGGAGGAGCTGGATGATCCATCCCGCATTCCGCCAGGCCGGGGAATATAAAAACGGAGGCCTTTCGGGCCTCCGCTAGAGTTTAGAGTCTTAATTCAGCTATCAGCTCTTCAAAGCTGATTTGTCCGAGCAGGGGTTCGATGTCTTGTTCCTCCTGCGTTTCGATTTGCAATTCTTTTTCATCCATCATCTTATCACCAAAAGCTATTCTACTCACCGACCACGGAAAAGTCAATGAATTCTTAGTTTTGACATCTATCGCATGCCAATGGTGTTGATTTTTTTATTGCTCTTATGTATAATAAGGGAAGATAGTACGCAAGATAATACGCAAGTTATGGAGGTGCTTTTCGTGGGAGCCTATACGCCGCCCTTTACAATTACCAACGAGATCGTATCCTATGTGTCCTCCATCTCAGAAAAAGTCGGTCGAATCACGGCAACGAGCAGTCTGGAGACCAAGCCGCATCTGAGAAAGAACAACCGCATACGCTCTATTCATTCTTCCTTGCGGATCGAGGCAAACTCCCTTTCCCTCGGCCAGGTCCGAGATGTGATCAACGGTAAGATGGTGCTTGGAGAGCAGCAGGAGATCCAGGAAGTCAAAAATGCCTACGCTGCCTACGAGCGCCTATCAGAGATCGATCCCTACAGCATTCGGGATCTAAAGAAATTCCACGGTATTATGACAAAATATATCGTAGAGGAGTCCGGTGAGTTTCGCCGGGGCGAGGAAGGCGTCTTTAATGGAGATCAGTGCATCTTTATGGCGCCGCCGGCAAGGCTGGTTCCGCAGTTGATGGATGAATTGTTTGGGTGGATGAAACGATCCGACAGCAGTATCCATCCTCTGATTCTCAGCAGTGTATTTCACTATGAGTTTGTATTCATCCATCCATTTTCAGATGGGAACGGAAGAATGGCAAGACTGTGGCACACGGCGATCCTCGCAAAATGGAACCCGGTTTTTGAATATATCCCCATTGAGAGCCAGATTGAAAAGTTCCAGAGTGAATACTACGATGCCATTGCGAAGTGCCATGTGGACGGTGCATCCACCCACTTTATCGAATTTATGCTCTCACAGATCGACAAGGTGCTGGATGACATTGGGCTTCAAATTGCGGATGATAACGAGCAGTTTACCGAGTATATCAAAAAACTGCTTGCATCAATGGAATATGATATTCCCTACACTGCAAACGCACTGATGGAGAGGCTGGGCCTGCATTCAAGAGAGGGCTTTCGCAGAAATTACCTGCGCCCGGCGCTGGATATGGGGTTGATTCGTATGACCATCCCAGATAAACCCAATAGCAGGAATCAGAGATATGTAAAAACCTGACCAAATTGTAAGATAAGATGAGCATCTATCACAAACGTGTGATAGGTGCTTTTCTTATGCCAATTTTAAGGAGGAAGACCCATTATGAGGGCTGCGAAAATGAAGGAGCGTCCAACGTTCCAACTGATGTGCCAAACCGATGTGCAAAGCATTTACCATATGCAGATGCCCCGCTGGCTGTTTTCTGATCCCCGCTACTGCGAAATGAGCCTGGATGCTAAAGTGGCCTACACGTTCCTACTAAACCGCTTTCAGCTCTCCCGCAGAAATGGCTGGGTCAATGAATATGGAGAGGTCTTCGTGATTTTCCCTCGCAAGGCGCTGGCCAAAGAACTTCGTATCTGTGAGCAGCGTGTCACAGCTGCATTTAAGAAACTGGTTGAACTGAAGCTGGTGTGGGAGAAGCGCTGCGGTCGAGGTGACGCCAACCAGATCTATCTTGCCCGGGTTACTCCCATTGAGGACCCGGACTACTCCTGCACTCCTTTCGTGCCAGAAGACCGGGCTGAAGATTGCGGTTCAAGAACCGCCGATTTTGAGGGCCTTGCCGCTTCGGATGCTCCTGCGGGAAAACAAGAACCGCAGAAGCCGCAGTCCAAGAACCACGGAAACGGTGTTTCAAGAAACGCAGCTGCTGAGCTTCCAGAACCGCAGAAACCGACGCCAAGTAAGAAAGAAAAAAGAAATACTGATTTGAGTCATATTGAAGTCAGTCAGTCTGTCAGCACGCGAGCGCGGGACGGACTGACTGACGAAGAAGCAGAAGAGGAACTTTTGGATATTTTGGAAGGCTGTGAGCTTTACTGCTTTGAGCCTGAGACCGCTCTGGTGTTTGAAAACGCCATCGAGCGGCTTTTTTATGCCGACAGTTTCCGCATTGGGAACGCTACACTGCCGCAATGCCGTGTTCGGGCAAAGCTCAAGCGGCTGGATGGAATGATTTTACGGGATGCAGAGAGCAAGCTCCACGCAAACAAGGACCGTAGTGTGAAAAACAGCACCGCCTACACTATGGCAGTGCTGTTCAACTGTATTGCCGAGAGTGAGAGCGATCTGATCATTGACCCGTATCTCAACACCATCTGCTCCAGTGCATGAGGGGGGTGAGAGAACATGATGCTGACCAATCAGCAAAAGTACATCCTCGGCGTGCTTAAGCAGCTGAAATACCTGCGTGTGTACCAACTCCATGCCATGGTACGGGAGCACTACATGTCCCAGGGGATAGAGATCAGTGAACACCGTATGGACGTTATGCTCCGTCAGCTGCGCATGGCCAGTAACAGCATTTTCATTCAGCAGGACCTTGTGTTTTATGGCCGTCGGGAAATTTCAGCGCACTATCTGGAGGCCATCGATATTATGCTGGAGCTGACAGAAAATGCTCCGGCGTTTTATTCCTGTGACCGGCTCCAAGATCCCTTCCTGCTTCGGTTTTCGGGCAGCGGAGACATGCTCAATTTCCTGTTCAGCGTTGCTTGGCTGGACATTTCCGGCCGCATCGCTGCAACACCTCGCATGAAGGGTGAAAGGATCATTTGGATCTCCGACGATGCCAACACGAGCGGGATCGCGCTACCCCGACACCATTTCTTTGCAGCCCGTCAGGAAGCCGGAACACATCGCTTTTATGGCTCTTTGGAGTCTGAAAGAAATCAAAATCAGGAGGTAAACTAACATGGCAAGAAAAAAGACCAATCCCGAAGAAGTCAATGTGACCGCTGCCGCCGAGGAACCTGCTCCGCAGGATACCCCTCTGACTGAGGCCGGGATGCCCCCGGGCGATGTGCCCGAGGCTACCACAGGGATCGATCCCACGCCGCCTCTCTCCATCGAAATGCCCACCGCAGAGGAAGCCGGCGCTGATGAGACCCCGGTGCCCGTCGAAATGCAGGATACAGGAAAAGAGCCGGAGCCTGCCGAAAAGTACGGTGTTGATACTTTGGAGGAGGCGGCCCCACCGGATCACGTCCCCTCCGCAGAGGAAAGCGACTGGGGTTTCCAAGAGGAACAAAAGAGCGCTGAGCCAGAAGCCGAAACACCTGCGCCGCCGAAACCCTCCAAGAGCGATCGGCAGAAGTTCTATGAACTGAAGTTTCATGACCTGGACCGCAACCTTACCCCAGAGGAACGGCAGGAATGGAACACCATCTACGCATCTTACCGTGGCCGCAGCGCTATCACCGGAACCATCATCGGCGTAGACCCCCTTTCCATCTATGTCTGGAACCCTAAGACGGAAGAGCGGGAAAAGAAAACCATGTACTGCGCCATCGTAGTGCCGTACCGTGTGCGCATTGTGATCCCCGCATCGGAAATGTGGGAGGAGGGCGAAGAACGGCCCGACTATGTGCTTCAGAACATGGTTGGAGCAACTGTTGACCTTATTATCATCAAGGTGGAGCGTGAAGGAAACTTCGCCATTGGTTCCCGCCGGCTTGCCAACCGCAGCCAGCGGTATTTCTTTGCCCACAGGGAGGATCTGCGCAGTATCGGCGCCCGTGTCAAGTGCCGGATGTTGGCCGTAGGGCCGAGGCGCTGTCTGGTAGACTGCTATGGACATGATCTGGATATTACCCAGCGGGAGATGCGCTACGCCTCTATTCCTGACTTGCGGAATGAATACCACCCTGGCATGGAGATCGACTGTATTGTGAAGATGTTCGACCCGGATAACGATAAGCTGGAGATCTCCATCAAAGAAACGGAGGTCAATCCCTTCTTCGGTGCAGAGCAGCGCCATCCCGTCGGCTCCCGGCGTCTTGCGGTGATCTCCGGCAAGTATGGCGGCGGCGTATTCTGTAATCTGCCTGATGGTGTGGTCTGTATGTGCAACTACTCCTATCAGCATGAGGACGCTGACTTCATGGTTGGTGAGCACGTCATGCTGATCGTACAGCGCTACGAAAATGAAAAGCTCCAGATGTACGGCAAGATCATGAATAAGTGGTGAGAAAGCAAGAGAGATCCCTGAGCTGGTATTTACGCCGGCACAGGGATCTCTTTTTGCGTTTATTACGACTCTGTTGGGCAGTCGGAACCATAGGTGTCCTTCCACTCCCGGATGTAGCGAGCTGACTCGCAAATCATTTGAATGTTCTCAGGGGAGAACTTCAGCAACTGACGGAACATCTTGTCCATTTGAATGCCGCCATCCGTGCGCTCAGCATAGAACAAAATTTTCGGTGAGATTTCAAGCAGATGGATCAGCGCATTTAATATATCAAACGGAATATCTGTTTTTCCATCTTCGATTTTACGCAGTGTGCGGATGTCAATGTTGATCTCTTCTGCCAGATACTGCTGCTCCCATCCTCTTTCTTCACGCGCCTGCCTGACCAATAACCCTACAAATTCATTTATGCTATACATACTCCACCTCCTGCCTCCAGTATACCAGGTGTATCAAAGCATTTCGGTTCATGTTAGGTGAAATCAGAAATCATGTTTGCTTCGCTGCAAACAGAGAAAAGGTGCGCGAAAGACTGTATTGCATGCAATTACTTCCGGAGTGTTTCCTTCCTGCCGCTTTTTTAACGCAACGGATTTATGCCCAATTTGTCCCCTTCCGAAACATTGGGCAGTTTCTATAAGCAAGGTCCTGACATGGCAGTTTCCGGCCTTTGTAATGCCGAGTCTGGTTTGAGATTCACCACTGGAACTTTCTCCGGGAACCAAACCCAAATAAGATGAGAATCTCTCCGCTGAAGAAAAACGCTGGAAATCCCCCACTTCAACAATGGTAGATAGAGCGGCGTGCGTTTTGATCCCAAGGAAGCAGCAAAGCTTTTTTACAGCTTTGAAATAAGCTGGATCTGCCGCCAATTCCTCGATGCGGGCATCCAAACGCTCCAGCTTGTCAGAAAGTGTCTGATAGGTCAGTAGATACTCCGACAAAATCTCACCATACAATCCTTCTGGCTTTAAGGCTTTCAACCATGCAATGTGAGCGGCAGTCCAATGATTCTTTGAACCCGTGTAAGTAAATCCATGCCGCAGGCAGAACGCCAGAATCTGCTGCTTTACCTTCTTCAGCGCCAGCTTGTGGTCATCCCGCATCCTGAGATATTCCTTAACCTGTTCATCTTGCTCCGTGGGTATATGTACCGGGCTATAAGTGTGGTAAGCCAGGCACTTTGCGATATTGGCAGCATCCCGCTTATCGGTCTTTATGGTTTTCTTTCCGGCTGTCTTCATCATTGTGGTTGGAGCCAAAATGACGCAATTGACCCCATACCGCGTTAGTTGGCGATATAGAGTGTACTCAATGCAGCCTGCCTCATAACCGCATACAAATTGCACATCTTGTCCTACGCTGCTCCGCACAGCATTCAGGTATTTGAGGACCAGCATGTAGTCTGACTCCACTTTCTGAGTGTGAAACACCTTGTCATGTTCCATGTCGTAGCAGCAAAGCGTAAAAGTTTCTTTATGGACATCCATTCCCACGAAAAGTGTGCTATAATTCATTTGTAATGACCTCCATTTGTATGCGGTAATTCCTGTACGTACTTGGTTTCGCATCCATATTATACAGATAAATCCACGTTCCTACAAATGCGAGGTCATTACATATTGTCTAAAAGAGTCTTGACTTTTTAGAGAGAGGTTCACAAAAAGGGGGAAAGTCATATGCTGATTTTCTTATCTATGTTGGAAACTGATGCAGAACGGCAGGTATTTTTAGGTTTATATCATGAGTATGGAAACGCTATGTTGAAGGTTAGCCAACGTTATTTTCCCAACGACCCATCTGCTGCAGAGGACGCCGTGCAAAACGCATGGCTGAAGGTGGTGCAAAATTTTTCTAAAGTTCAGGATATTCCTTGTAAGAAAAGAGGAGCCTATCTCGTCATTATAGTAAAGAACGAATCTATCTCCATCCTGCGAAAGCGTCGACAGGAGTTGCCATTCGATGAAACCTTGCCCTATAAGGAAACGGAAGATGACGATGTCGCGTCGATCATAGAAGTTATCCATAGATTACCTGAAACCTATCGGGCAGTTCTTGAGTTGCGTTTTGTAGAAGAATGCACCTCACAGCAAATTGCCCAAATGCTAAATTTAACCGAGGCTACAGTTAATACGCGAATTCACAGAGGGCGAACATTGCTGATACAAAAACTAAGAGAGGCGGGATATGCCGTATGATAAAATCTGCAGAGGATATCACCTTACGGGATATTCTATTGGATGCTGCAGCCAAAGAATTTTCCGTGGAATTATCTGATATAAAACCAGTCGTTGTATCTTTTCATTTTCAGAAACAGATGAAGGCTATGGTTGCAAATCCGCAGAGGTGGGCAAAGCGCCATGTTCGCCCTCTTTGGAAAAAATGTATGCAGACTGCGGCGGTAATCTTCTTGGCGTGTTCTTTGGCGTTTGGAACACTGATGGCGGTCAGTCCCACCGTACGCGCTGCTGTAATCAATTGGGTGACAGAGTGGTACGAGACGCACATTCTCTATCGCTATTCCGGAGAGAAAATTTCCGGTGAACTGCCCCGATATGAACTCACTGAGCTGCCAGATGACTATGTGGAAACCGCACGGATTGAAACGCCGGAATATTTCCGCGTGAGCTACAAAAATGAGCTAGGTCAGTGGCTGTGGTTCTCTTATTCTTTCATGCAGCAGGGTTCCGTGCTTGACATTTTAACAGAAGGTGGGGAGGTGCGGGATATCACAGTCAACGGCTTTGACGGTCAAATTTTCTTGTCACTTGATTCGCAGGACGACAACACGCTCACTTGGATTGATTCAGGCGCGAACATTCAATTTACAATAGACGCTTTTATTGATGAATCCGCTCTTTTGCACATAGCGGAGAGCATGGTTTTGGTGAAGTCGACAAAATGAGTGGTTTTCTGAAAAATTTCAGAAATTATGTAAGAAATGCACCTCCTCGAAGCGTTAATAGGGCAAAGGCAAAAACGAATGCCTTGCCCAACGCAGAGAGGAGGTGTATTTTGATGAAAAAGCGCATTTTTGCCCTGACGGTACTGATGTTGTTGCTGGCGCTGCCAATTTCCGTTCAGGCGGCACAGCCATGGGCTATTAACAACCGCCCTACCCTATCCTTTAGCAGGACAACCGCAAGTTGCTATGTGGATTGCAAAGGCGCAAACACCAAAGACAAAATTTCTGCAACGCTGACGCTCAATCAGGGGAGTACCTATGTAGACTCTTGGAGCGGGTCGGGAACCGGGTCGGTCTTTGTCTCCGGCCAACATGCTGTCAAGAGCGGTAAGAAGTACACATTGACCTTAAGCTATTCTGTGAATGGAGTAGCCAAGCCCTCCGTCTCCGTCACAAACACCTGCCCGTAACGGGCGCGACAGGATAGAAACAAAAGTGTGGCCCATTCTTCACAATCCCATGAAACTACCCAGTGCTTTCCTTAAGCTATTTACCAAAAGAAAGGATTATAATGATGAGAAGGAAGTTTATGAGTTCGGTTTTGGCTCTGGTGATGTGTCTGATACTGTGTGTCCCAGCGTTCGCTGCTACTATTACAACTGGTAATGGACAAAATCAAGTTCCCGTAGTTGATGCAGGTGAAAAGGTCGAAGATGAGTCTCCCATGACCAATGGGGACAGCGCCCCCGAAACTGAGTCCCCTATGGCCGAAGTGGGCAATGCTATCGAAGGTGAATCACCTACGGAAGAGCAAATTGACACCGCAGCGGCGAATAGAATTACCTTTACTAACTGGGCATTAACCTCTATTCGGATTCCAGATTCAACCAGTATGTTGTCCAAAGGAGTTGTCCTCAATGGTATTATAACCTATGAGGTGAAAATCAAGGTTCAGGTAAAAAACAACGGAAGCAATTACGCAAATCAATCGGTTACATGGAATACCTCGGCATCAACGTCAAATGCAAAGATTATCACCAAGGATACCAGAACCAATGCGAGCGGTATCGCAAAGATAACGTTCCATGTGCGTGGCATTGAGAAACTTCCCGTTACCATTACCTGTGCAAGTATAAGCGGAAGTAAGACTATTGACCTGGGAACGAGAGCAACTTATATCACTAATTTTCAGCGTACCCATTATATCACTGCCCTCGAATCTGACTACAAGGGGCAAAAAATTTCTGTGGCCGGTCTAAGTGGCACTTATAGGAGTGATTTTCTTGCCGATGTTAAGGTACAGGGCTCTGGCAAGGGAGAAGATGGCAAATACATAAGTTACTATGGCGGTAAGTATAGTTATCGAAAGCCGACCACTGCAACAGGAACAGAACCGAAAGTTGGGCAAACGATTGCGGTTGACTCTTATTATATTCCCCGTGTCCTCCGTAATGGTTCTTACTACCGAGGATACGTTACAGTCCAGGGCGGGATCGGCCACAGAATTGCTGAGGATAGCGGCGGCGGCATTGTAGGGCGGCATATTGATGATTATGTAGGCGTTGGAAAAAGTTCTCGGGATTCTAAGGACGGGTATTACCAAATTCTATTTATGGGAGTAAATAGTGATGGGCGTTCTGCCAGCAACAATTTTCTGTTAAGCGATTCAACTGATGTGGAAGCGGATGGTCTGGAAGAAAGTGCGGTATTTACGCCTCGGGCCCCAGTTACATGCAAGTCTGAAGACGGCACCTATTTTGCCTATGAAGGAGACGCTGACGCTTCTAAGGTAAATTCAATTACAGTTTCTGTTGTTCGAAACGGAAATGACCGAAATACATCCGATGATGTTAAATTTGACCTTGCTCCTTCCGTCACAAGCGTGGATAATATGGAAATTGCAAATAATTCATTGGTGACTATCGGTCACGTGAACCCGTCTGTCAAGGTATATCAGGAATTCAATATTGATACGCAGGAACTTATCAAGCAGTATTATGGATTCGGGTTTACCAATACGAACAAAGGATTGTTCTACGTGGAAGCTCCTCAGCATTTTTCTGGGGTCATTGGGCTGAACAGGATTATGGATGGCAGTGGCAATGTTCTGTACGAATCAGATGAAAACGTCCGCATTCTTGGAGACCTCACGCTCAACGGCTCAACGCTCTCCTTTACAGAGTTTAATACAGAAAGTGGAGAATCCAGCGCCCAGACCGTGAGTATCACAGCGCGGCTTGATTCCGTCAGTAGCTATTATGCTTAATCTGAACAAATGTGTGCTCACATTGCTGGCAATCATTGTGGCCTGCTCTGGGTGTTCCAGTGTCTCTGGAAGCAACCCCACCAATTCTTCGGCCGAGAGAAATGCCCAAGCGGTTGTGTTTGTTAGTAGCTATTTTGAGGAACCAGAGACCAGAGACTTCATTGCTGAACCCGAGCTACTTTCGATAAATGACAGTCAACTCAGTGTCATCAAGGTATCTGGAAAGCTCAATGATGGCGAATACCCCATGGACACCTTTGCTGTGGATGCCGCTTCTGGGATAAAATACTTTTACTCTCAGGAAAAAAAACAGTATGTGGATTTCCTTTGGGACCCCTTTTTTGCCAGCGCGGATTCCCCAGATGGAAAGTACAGAGCTGAAAGTGCAGGGATGAGTGAGGAAACCGTCAGCGGCCTTGTCTTACTAAAGGAGATGCGAGTCATTGATTTGGAAAACGGCAAAACACTGTGGTCTGACAGCGGGTTTTTAAATAACCAATTTTTATGGTCGCCCGACGGAAACTATTTAGCAATCCGATGCACTGGCAGAAAGTGGACTGAGACGAAGATCGTTGAAGCTAGGACGTGGAACGAAACGTCAAATCCAAACATCAATGACTTCTTGCTCGCAGTAGACCAAGAGGTAGACTTAGCTGATGCAGGACTAACCGTGATAAAACCACTGAAATGGGAGACGGACAATTTGTTATTACTTAAAGTGGAATGGGATACAAATACAGGGGAGAAAGTTACAGGTGAGTTCCAATACAATATACAGACTCACGTCTATTCCAATGTAAAACTGGAAACTAAATTGGCCGGATAAAAGAAACATACAAATTCCAAACAATCGAGTAGGAGGCTCTCGTAAATAGAGAGCCGACCTCTCACACCACCGTGCGTACCGACCGGTACACGGCGGTTCAACCGCATAAGTGCAAGGACTCGTAGTAGCTGAGGATGCTAACGTATCCCGCTGCTGCGAGTCTTTCGTTTGTAATGGAACATTTCAATACATGACTGCCGGCGATACGCCAATAACCCAGTCTGGAATTTCCCCACTGGTAAGCCTTGTCAGCCGGGACGCCCAGCTTTCTCAAGTTGGCCACCTTGGTTTTGGGCGTCTTCCACTGCTTCCAGATGTACATTCGGAACCTACGCCGCAGCCATTCATCCCAAGACATCAGTCGGCACAAAGAAAATGGCCGTGAAGGACTTTTTCCTTGAAGCCGAAACCAATGCTTTTGTTATCGCGGCAAGGCCCACAAAAACGGAGCAGTGCCGGTGCAGCCGGTGCCATCGCAAGGCAAAATACTACGACGGAGGACGCCGTGCAGTATGCTGTTTCAATTCCATGCGCCAATGCTCTGGTGTACTATGAAAAAATTCCAACTATACGGTCTGTGTCTGAAGCGCTACAATGAAGATGTATTTCAGGGCGAAGTAAGTTAGGGCGGAGTAAGTTAGGGAGGAACAGCGACGGAAAGGGGGTTAGTGCGCCCTCCGCCAGCCTCAAACGACCTGGAATTGAATAAAGGACAAGAATGAAACCGTAATTGCTCAATGAAGCAGTTGCGGTCTTTTTTTGTCCCCAAATGAAAGGAGCAAGCAGATGAATGTCACAAAGCAGACTAATTGAGCTGAGCTACTATGACCCGGCAGCACAGGTGCGTCTATCCGTTTATGCGGATACAGTGGTGCTCGATCACAACAGCAAGGGCGGCGTGATCAGCGCAGTCCGATTTGGTGGATACCCGGAAATGGTCCGGGCAATGTCCGATGCCATCTATGGCGGAGCGACCTTGGAAGCCACCCAAAACAGTACGACCCGAATGCTTCAGAGCAATGTCAAAGGGTATCAGCGCCAGATCTCCCACGATGGCGTTTATGCCGTGGCGACCCTGATGGCAAGCGACGACGCCCAGACCGATGACCGTTCGCAAAAAGGCGACGGCGATGGAGAAATGGAGGGTCAAGAAGCCCTGCAGCCCCGCAAGTGCTATATCTTTTGTCCGCAGGGAGACCGTGACCGCCTGTTTGAAGAGCTGGACCACAAAACGGCGGCGCCACTGATCCCGGCGTTCCGGGACTATGTTCTAGACTCGCTGCAGCAGCGTGGAGATCTTCGTCAGCTGGAGGTCATTTCCCTGAAGGAGAAAATGGACGCATGGGTGCTGGACTTGAAGCCGGAGGATAAGAATATGGTCGAAGTCCTGGAGCAGGGCCTGAAAGACGGAAGTATTCAGATCCCCGGAGCAGTTGACGGCGCACCGGATGGTTTTGACGGCGTAGAAAATGTCACGGGGTATCTCAATACCTTCGGAGTCACCGTGGCAGACCGCATCCGGAATCAGTTCATGCCGCTCTTTGATCCTGCCAGCGAGCCTCTATCTGATGAGGTACTGGAGATCAACGACTGCATCATGGGCCGGGCGGGCTATTCCCTGTATGATGCCCAACTTGCGGTGGCCGAGGCCGTCAAGCGTCAGCTGGATCGAAAGAGCGTTGCGTTCATCATTGCGGAATGTGGGTCCGGCAAAACGAAGATCGGCTCGACCGCTTTAGGCGCTCTGTATGGTCTTTGGGCATCCCAGAAGCGAGGCAAAAAAGAGAAATCCTTCAACCTTGTCATGTGTCCCTCACACGTGACCCGGAAATGGGTGCGTGAGATCGGAGAGACCCTTCCGGACACATACGGAATGGTGGTACACAGCATTGCCGATTTGAACCGGCTGTATTCCATGTACGAGCAGGGCGATAAAAATGTCTATGCTGTCTTTTCCAAGGAACGTGCCCGGGATGGCTATATGCGCTATCCGGCTGTGAGGTGGAACAAACGACAGCGGGCATTTCTCTGCCCTGACTGCAATGAAGTAATCACCATGGAGATCAGCGAAGATGGCAGCCGCTATACCGTGCCTGCTGACCAGTTCTTCTTCCAATCCGAACACAGGAAGAACCACCGCTGCCCAAATTGCGGTACAGTCCTATGGTCTGCGGTCAATCCCAGCAGACGGATCGAGTGGGTCAAAATCGGAGAGTACGGCTGGGTACACCGCTATGGAGCTGCGGCGCACCTCAAACGCACCAAAAGCGAAAGAGTAGTGGAACAGCTCACCCAAATCATGGAGAACCCGGAGGGGGCCTTCCCTGTTCGCGGCGCACAGCGGCGTTATCCTCTAAGCACCTATATCAAGAAAAAACTGCGGGGACGGATTGACGCTTTGCTCTGCGACGAGCTGCATGAGTACAACAATAACAGTGGCCAGGGCGACGCCATGGCAGAGCTGTTTGGAGTCTCGAAGCTGTTTGTCGGCATGACCGCCACCCTCATCAACGGGTATTCCTCCGGTATCTTTCACCTGCTCTACCGCATTGTTCCCGGGCTGATGCTCAAGGATGGCAAAAGCTATCGCAGGCCCAGCGATTTCGATGCCGAGTATGGCGTAGTGGAAAATACCTACGAGATCAAGGATGGCGAATACAACTCCAACCGGCGAACCAGTAAGCGTAAGGCTAAGACAAGGCAGCTGCCCGGCGTATCGCCACTGGTATTTTCACGGTTCTTGCTGGAATACACGGCCTTCTTATCTCTCTCGGATATGGGCAAAGACCTGCCTGACTACGAGGAGATACCAGTTCCGCTGGAGATGCCGGAAGATGTGTATGGTGCCTACAAGGAAGCGGAAAAGGAATTGCAGCGGGTCCTTCGCACCGACCGAAAGGTGGCGCAGAAGATCCTCTCTACCTATTTGAACCTGCTGACGGTCTATCCCGATCAGCCCTATGACCAGCCGGAAGTGGTACACCCTATTGACGGGGTACCCATCGTCAAGCCAGAGAACTGCGGCGATTTTACCCGCCTGCTTCCCAAGGAGGAAAAGGTTTTGGAAATCGTGCGGCAGAAAGTCGCCAATGGTGAACGGGTATTGATCTACACCAGCTGGACACGGACAGACTCCCAGAATAAGCTCTTGAAGCTGCTGCGGGAGGAAGGCTACCGTACCGAGGTCCTAACGCCCCAAGTCCCCACGGAAAAGCGGGAGGACTGGGTGGATAAACGGGTCAAAAACGGGCTGCAGGTGCTTATCACGAACCCTCGCTGTGTGGAAACCGGCCTTGATCTGAACGCCTTTACCACCCTCATCTTCTATTCCATGGGCTATAACCTCTTTACGCTGCGGCAGGCATCCCGCCGGTCATGGCGTATCAATCAGACGGCGCCCAGAGTGGAAGTGTATATGCTTTTCTATGTGGATACGATGCAGGCCAAGGCCATGAAGTTGATGGCTTCCAAGCTGGCTGTAGCGGGTATCATTGAGGGAAACTTCTCAGAGGAAGGTCTGGCGGCCATGAGTGACGTCAAGGATCTGACCTCCCAGATGGCAAAGGAATTGGCACAGGGCATCAAGGACAATGTGGAGGATATTGCCACTGCCTTTAAGAAAATGGCAATCATCAACCCCAACCGAAATCAGAAAGTTATGGAAGTCAAGCAGGAAGCGGCGTCTGCTCCCGCCCAGGAGTGTGTTGCTTCCGAGTCCCCGGACTTTGGCATTAGGACCGTAGAAAACACGGAACGCCAGAGGCTGTATGAGGGTCTGCTTGTGAGAACACAGGAAGAACAGAAGAAACGCAAGTCGAAGAAGCCAGTGGTGGATGAAAACCAGCTGTCGCTCTTCGGCTTTGTTGCTTAAAGGAGGAGATTTTTTGATCGTCACGATAAACCGGGCTGAGTTTCTGGATGCGGCCAAACGGGCGGCCTCCATCGCACCGGCGGAGTCTCCGCTGGATGTGCTAAAGGGCGCTTTGATGGAAGCTGACGCCGCGAGCGGTAAGCTGACCATCACCTCCACCAATATGGAGGTCGCGCTGGTAGAAAAGCTCCCCTGCTCCGTGCAGGAGGAGGGCTCGCTGGTGTTCAGCGCAAAGATGCTCACAGAGATGCTGCAGCGCCTTCCTCTGGATACGGTGCAGATCTCACGGCCTGAAAACCAGGGGCGTACCGCACTGAGAAGCGAAAATGCCTGTTATGAAGTGGACGTATGGGATCGGGGCGCCTTTCCCAAGCCTGACCTACCCTTTCCGGAGGATACGGTCAAGCTCAGCGGAATCCCTGCTATGGCCCAGCGCACGGTATTTGCTACGGCGCAGGACAACAACAAGCCTCTTCTCAAGTGCGTCAATCTCAAGTTCACCGATGTGGGACTGCGCGCAGCCGGCAGCAACGGCAGCTGCATCGTCACTGCCAAAGGCGATGACCAGAGCAGGGGCGACATCAGTATGCTGATCCCGGCTACCTCTCTTGGAAAGCTGGCCCGTATGTGCGCCGATAAGGATGAGTTCCGTGTGGGAACCACCGGGAAAAACATCGTTTTTTTCAAGGAGAATTTCCTGTTCAGCGCCCGCCTCATGGAGGGCGGCTACATCGACACGGATCTTCTGCTGAGCACCATTAAAAACAGCTTTACCGTGCTGACGGATATTCAGGACATGAGAAATGCCCTGACCTCTGTTCTCACTGTGGAGCCGGAAGGAAAAGTAAAGCTGTCATTCAAAGATCAGCGTCTGGAGTTCTATTGCAGCGGGAAATACGGCACCGCATCCGCGCCTGTGGATGTGATCGCCCTGACCGGTGCGCCTGCAGGCGATTACTGGTTCTCTTCACGGCAGCTTGGAACCTGTTTGAAGGCATTGACAGGAACCGCCACACTGGGTATCGCCAGTGGCGGGATGCTGACGCTTAGCACCCAGGACGCCTACTACATGCAAAGCGCCATGCGGCCGCAGAAAACAGAGAAAACCGCTGCGGCTTCTGCTGTGAAAGCTGCGTAAGGAGGGTGCGATTGGAGAATCCGAAGATTTGCCGCTACTGCGGCGGCACTGTCCATCTCGTTCCCGCTGCGAAAGTCTACGGTTCGGCAGCGGCGAAGCGGTTGGGCATTGAGCAGGAGAAATTCTACCAATGCCAGAACTGCAATGCCCGCGTCGGGTGCCATAAGGGCACAGATCGGCCCATGGGCAACCTTGCCAACGAGGCGCTGCGGATGAAACGCAAGGAGACCCATCAGGTCTTTGACGGATTTTGGAAGTCCAAAGGCATGAGCAGAACACAGGGGTATAGGTGGATGGCAAAAAAGCTGCGGCTGTCTGAAGAGCTTGCCCACATCGGCGGGTTTGAGATGGACCGGTGCCAGAAGCTGATCAACCTGTGCCATAAGGAAATGAATAAATCTGCGGCAGAAAACCGAACAGAAAATTGACAGGAGGCATCATGAATGTGTGAAGAAAAGGATTGTCGCCAGAAGTTCGGCTCGCTGTGCTCATGCAACCCCGTACAAGCTGGTGACACATTCCAGATGGCAATTCATCTGGCGGAAAATATCACGGATGTGGACTGGCATCTGAGCTATCAGAGCATGGAGTGCGTCACCCCCTACCAGCTTTGTCTGGTTGGCAGGTGCAGGATCTGTGGCGGGCGGCTGTGCATGGAGCAAAAGCCCTTTGGGGTCAACACCACCGATGATTTCCTTGCCGCGTTGTACCGCCACCTGTACCAGTTCCATCGCAACATGGGGCAGCGGCTGAGCGAGAAGGAATTTCGCTCCAAGTTTGTGGAAATGTTCCGTGAGGAGGACAAATCCTTTGTGACAGAATGGCTTGCCAGACCGGAAAACAGCCATGTTGCCCGGATGTACCGCAGAAGCGTGAGAAAAATCTATACCATCGTCCACACCTCCGTAGATGCTGACCGTGGCAGCTTCCCCGATCCTCTTGGCATGGGAAGCTATACAGATCAGCAGACGGCGCGGGATGAACTGTGGCGTCTGGTGGAGAAGGAAAAGGAAGAAATGGACATCCATTTCGATCCCGATTTGTACCGTGAGGAATACGGCGATGATTTCTGGGAGGCGTATCAGGATGGGTATGCCGCTGCATGGTTCACCCGGTATCAGATCCTGGAGTGTCCGCTGTATTCGGTAGATAAAAAGGAGGATGAAAAAGATGTCTAACATGAGCTATTGCCGCTTTACCAACACCCGAAGCGATCTGGATGACTGCCTGAACGCGCTGTGCCGTGATGAACGGCTGAGCGCAATGGAAGCCCGCGCTGGGAGAAATATGTTCAAGGAATTTCTGACCTTTTGCAGAGATCAGGACATTATCTCCGATTATGATGGCGAGGTGCTGGATAGCTTGTTCCGAAACCTGAAGGAACGCGACTGTGACGATGAATGAGAGGTACGGATCATGGACCTGAGAAAACTGACCTGCTCTGAATGCAAGAGCCATCTCCATTACATGGAGCCTATGCCCGTGAAGCAAAAAGGCGTCACCATGCACTTCGGCGAGCGTTTTTGCCTGGGCGGAAAGAAACCCCGCCGGTTTGGCCGCAGCGATTCCAGGATCTATGTGCCCAGCTGGTGTCCCAAGCGCAAGGTTCCCAGTGAGCTGCGTATCTACGGGTTTAAGAGTACGGAAGCGTGGATGATGCACCATGATATGTGCCAACATCTGGGCAAAGCCATTGCTCCGTCTGCATTCCGGTATGCGGTGGCCTTTGAATTACACACGCCGCTGACACCCCGGGAGTTTGCCAAGCGGTGCAACGAGGAACCGGACGCGGAGACTTTGGGCGTGGCTGTTCATCGGTATTACGTGGTGGAGATCGACGACGGTATCAAGCCGACCTTCTTCTACAAGACGGAGAATGGCTATCATCTGCTGGGACTGTTCGATAGCGAGACTGCACGAAAGAATGTCAAGGAGGACACTGTTTGAAGGAACAAAAGAAGCACTGCAATACCTGCGCATCCTCTTACTATCAGGAGGAAAAAGATTTGAACGGCGGCAAGGGTTTGGTTCGGATGCAACACTGCAGCAATCCGCACTATAACTCGCCCAATTACACCAATCAGATGTTACTGGAGGACTGGAACAAGGGCTATTGCCGCCTTTGGGAACCCAAACCAGAGAAAGGAACAGATTATGAAAAACAATTATTCCATCGTACAGCGCAATGCTCTTGTGGAGGACCATCTTTGGTGCATTAACAGCTTCATGGAGAAAAACCGCAAGTTGGTGAAAGCAACTGGTATGGAGCATGATGACGTTTTCCAGCAGTTAGCGCTTCGCCTTATCAAGGCTGTGGCAGGCTATGACCCCGATAAGG
Organism: Candidatus Pseudoscillospira sp. SGI.172; assembly: GCF_050313575.1. Classification (NCBI taxonomy): domain Bacteria; kingdom Bacillati; phylum Bacillota; class Clostridia; genus Candidatus Pseudoscillospira; species Candidatus Pseudoscillospira sp. SGI.172. The sequence goes on from NZ_JBNPLQ010000021.1 coordinate 24,095, forward strand.
GAGCGCTGCAGCAGCACATCTTCGCTCAGTTCAAATACGAACTGCTTGACTGCAAGGCGGCTTACCGTCTGTGCGGCATGACTGGCGCACCGAAGGAGTTCCGCAAGAGCCATATCGTCTCTTTGGATGCGCTGTCCGAGAACAACGACCTGTATGAGCAGGCGCTGGCAGCGTAAGTGGAGGGTGATATGGTAATACGAGAAAATGGTGCCGTGTTTTGTTTCGGTGAAAAGGAGTTCAAGATTGGCGGCGTTGTGTTTGCCAACGATGAAAGCGAGTACATGGGCTTATACGGGACAGTGACGGAGATACGCACTGATGATGACCGGGAAACGGAGAACGACACCCCGGACATCTACTGCGAGTTTCTTCCTCCGCCTTCGATTGCGATGGCCGCAGAACTGGGAGCCCGGTTCTCTGATTTGTACGATCAACCCAAGGAATTGGAGGAGATCCCGCTGGACTTCGTGATCATGTCTCCCGAAATGCTGGAGCCGGTTCCGGCAAGAGCAGAAGAAAGTCGGGGAAACCTTATGACACTGACCTGTGTAGAAGATCAGGACGACAACATTCCGGGCGGCACGCTGGCCATCTCCAATGACTTGGGTGTGCTGCTGCGGAAAATGGCAGACGATCTGGAAGAGTACGATTATGCACCTGTGCTGACCCGCGTGGAAAAGACGATCAGCGGTTACCTGTTTACCTATGGAGACCTCGAAAACCAGGAAGATGGGCTGTGTATGGTTTACATCATAGCGGAAACACCGGTGCTGCCGGCAAAAAAGAAATGGAGGAAAATGTGAATGACACTGAGAGATAAAATGCTGGCCGTGATCGCCGATGTAAATGCCAGCGTGGCCGAACGCGAGGAATTGGTGGAGATGATCGCCATCGCCCTCCTGACCCGAAAAAACCTGTTCATTCTGGGCGCCCCCGGGCAGGCCAAAAGCTATGCTATCAATCTTTTCCGCCAGCATATTACCGGCGCCCGTCAGTTTGAACGTCTGCTCTCTAAGCAGAGTGACGAGGAGCAGCTTTTCGGCCGTGTAGACCTGGCAAGTCTTCTGCCTGGCTCTGTCCCGCAGGCTGTTCTGGACAAGGACGATGTATTCAACCACCAGCGCTTTAATCTGCGTGTGATGGTGGACGCCGTTGGCGGCATGAAGGATGAACCTGCCACATGGGAACGGCTTCGCGCAGATACGGAAAAGCTGGAGAGCTACAAAGCTGCTCTGGCGGCGCTCCATCAAAATGAGCCGACTGTGCAGACCACTGGTAAGATTCCGGAAGCGGACATTGTGTTCTTGGATGAGATATTCAAGTGCAATGATGGTGTGCTCAACTCTCTTCTGACAGCGCTCAACGAGCGCAAGTACACCAACGAGGGGCGTACATATTCCATTCCTACTGTTTCTTTCTTTGCGGCATCCAACGAAATTCCCAATTTCAACGATCCGCAGGAAAAGATTCTGGAGGCGCTGTATGACCGTCTGGAGTTGAAAGTGGTCACGGAAAACATTGAGGACCGGGCCACCCGTCTTGCCGTTCTGAAAAGTAAGCAGGAATGTGCTTTCGGACAGGTGTCCGTCACCATTTCCATGGAAGAGCTGGCTGAAATGCAGCTTGAGGTGGCTGCGATTCTTGTGCCAGATGCCGCCAATGAGTTGGCCGACGATATTCTCTGTGAGCTTCGGAAAGCCGGCGTTTTTGTGTCTGACCGCAAGTACCTGAGCTACTATCCCATCGCCCAGGCCAAAGCGTGGCTCTCCGGCCATTCCAAGGTGGAACCCTCCGATCTGCTGGCGCTGAAGAATTATCTCTGGCGTCTGCCTACTGACCGGGAGAAGGTGGAGAACGTGCTCAACCGGCTGTGTGTCAATCCGATGCTGGATAAGGTCAACAATATCCGTGGCATGGCGCTGGAGTCCCAGGAAGTCTTTGATTCCACCCGGGGGGACGGCAGCAATGTGGATGTCGGCCGCAAGGCGCTGATTAAGCTCCGCGGCGAGTTGATCCGGCTCTATCAGATGCAGTGTGAGCTTCGTGCCGCTGCCCAGTCTGACAGTGAGACCGCTATGGTGGATGCACTGCTGGCCGACCTTGAAAAGATCAGCCGACAAGCATATGAGGAGTGCGGTTTCACCTACACATCTCTGAAAGAAATTGCCGTATTGAATTAAACGGAGAGGTACGGTGATGCCGGCCGCTGCCACCACTGGTATCCGGTGCAGGATGATGAGCCCGCACCACAAACACAAGAGGAACATACCTAAATAAATTATTTACTGGAGGAATTATTATGCTGAACAGAATTATTTTGATGGGCAGACTGACCCACGACCCCGAGCTGCGCAAGACCCAGTCAGGCGTTTCCGTGTGCTCGTTCTCTATCGGGGTGGACCGTGATTATAAGGCACAGAACGGCGAGAAGGAGACTGACTTCTTCGATATCGTGACCTGGCGCGCTACGGCGGACTTTGTGAGCAAGTTTTTCACCAAGGGGCGTATGGCTGTGGTGGAAGGACGGCTGCAGAACCGCGACTGGGTAGACAAGGATAAGAATAAGCGCCGCTCTGCTGAGGTGATTGCCGATAATGTCTACTTCGGTGACTCCAAGCCCAAGGACGGCAGTGGTGATAACGGCGACATACCCTACTACGGCGGCTATCCCGGCTCCGATGATGGGTTCAGCGTACCTCCCGGATTCGTACCCAATTTCGGAGATGAGCCGGGCGGACTGCCCCTGTAAGCAGAATCAGAGGGAGGGCTTTTGCCCTCCCTCTGCCTTAACACACCAGATTTGATGACATAAAAAAACGGAGGGCATACATGATTGCAGCAGAAAAAATGAAAGCATTGCTTGAATGCGGAAATGTAATCAAAGGCTTTGTGTATCAGGATGAACAGCGGGAAGAGCTGTGGTTTGAGGGAACGCCAGAGAATATCGCATCTTTCATTGCGCAGCGCCCCTGTGCACATCACATGATTTTGACGGACTGTCTGGACCGCCTTATTCTGAGCACCATTGGCTATTTCATTGACACCTGCCCGGACCGGGAACTCTGTGAGCACGTCAAGGAATTTTTGTTCCCTATGCAGATGGGCATGAAGGCTCCTGCCTCGGTGTTTTCACCGTCCGTAGATGAAGTGGAACTATATTGCAGTGGATGTGAGGAATAAGAGATGGAGAGAAGCATTTTAGGCCGCCTGCTGACCGAGTGTCCGTTTCAGGAAACTCTGGACGATACGGAACTGGTGGAAGGATGCTCCTTCCCTGTTCCCAAGCTGAAAATCGGGCACCTCCGTGCCGACCACGACGGTTGGCGATGGCACAACACCGTATGGCCCTGCCACCGCGCACTGGCGACGCCGGAGATCTGTAAGGAGATTGACCGTGTGTATGATAAGCTGACTGCGGCCGATGCGCTGAAGGATCTGCCTGCGCTGCGTCGGTTTTGCAGCAGCTACATGGAGACGTGCATTGACAAGGAGTATCATGAGGAGTTCAGCTTCTTCTATACGGGAGAGCACTGCGACTTCTGGATCAGGCTCATCACCCGCAAAGGCGACTACAATCTGTACCTGAATGCCTATGCCAAAGGCCAGAATCGAAAGAAGTATTTTGATTTTCTGGAAAAGTTGCGCGAGTCCGGTGAGACCAATATGTATGGTGCCGTGCCGTATCTTCAAGACAACTTCAGAGAATTGCGCTATGCGCCGGAAGATGCAAAGCGTATTCTGCTGGATTGGTTCAAAACCTTTGAGGAGAAAGGGGCGAACAGCGAATGCTGAAGGATTACCGCACCATTCAGGATGTCCTTGCATCTCCCTGGGCGCAGCAGCCTGTTGAAAAAAAGGCGATGCAGGAGCAGACAGATCGGGTGCTGCGCTCCACCAAGCTGGAGAGCAGCATCTATCATGACCTGAGAAGTGAGGACGCAGCAATGGACGAGATCGAGCAGTCAGCCTGTCAGAAGCTGCGCTCCTTCCCGGCCCTGTCACAGGATGTATTCCAGTCCTTCTATTCTCTGATGCCACGGCGCAACGAAGAAGATGCCCTTTCTGTGACGGCACGAAAATTCAACGTACCCATTCTGGAGCATATCACTCGAAGCGAGGAATATCCCACGCTGAAAACGGTATGCGAAGGCAGGGAGCTGCCTGCCTATGAAGCAGCTGCGGAGTTTGTTTCCAGAGCTTCCGGCGAGTTGGATGACCTGCTCTCCCAGTTAGGCGGGAAGCAGGGCGCTCTCAATACGCTGGAGAAGCTGGAACAAGCAGAAGGAACGGCGGCCAGTGAGCTATCTGGCCTTCTGGAGCAGCTGAGACAGAGCCAGCAGAACAATCCTACGCTGAATGATGCGGTGGTAAAAGCCGCCAATGAGGCGCAGAGCAAGCATCGGCAGGTAGAGGCTGTCAGCAAGCTCATTGACGCCAGTCAGACGCAGAACAGCACGTCTGTTTCGGGTATTATTGAGCAGGCTTTAGGCGCCGCAGCGGAAAAAGCTGAAGAAGTGCAAAGCATCATCGGCGCTTGGAGCAGCGATCCTGCCGATCTGAAGCGGACGCCTGTAAACGAGGCCCTTCTTGCACGTGTACGCCAGAGTAATACGCTGCGGGATATTTCCAAGTATCTCGGCCGCTTTCGGGAGATATTCGCCCAGGGAAAGCGCAACGGCTTTGCCTATGGCCGGGGAGAAAAATACTCTCTGGAGTTGGGGAATGACCTGTCCCGGGCACTGACCTCGGAACTTGCCATGCTGGCCTCACCGAAAACGCTGCCGCTGTTCCTGCGAAAGTATCAGCGTAAGCAGATTAAGCAGTACCGTAGGCGGGAACCCATCTATAAGGGCGCCGGTGATATCATCTGCTGTTTGGATGAGTCAGGCTCTACCTCGGGAGAACTGGCATCTTGGGGCAAAGCTGTTGCCTTGACCTTGCTGGAAATCGCGGAAAGCGAGGGACGCAAGTTCGCCCTGGTGCACTTTTCTGGCCCGGGCAGCTTTAAGACGGACGTCTTTCTCCCCAAGCAGTATTGCGCGGAGGATAAGATTCGTGCGGCAGAAACCTTCCTTGACGGTGGTACCGATTTCCGCACACCGCTGGAAGAGGCATTGCGGCTCATGAAGGAGGACGGTTTTGAAAACGCCGATATTGTGTTCATCACGGATGGCGAGTGCGAACTGTCTGAAAGCTGCATCGAAGAACTGCGTGTGGTACAGACCGAGCACCGCTTCACAGTGACCGGCATACTGCTGGATCAGGATGATGCGGGCATGGATTTCAGCCTGAAATCATTTTGTCAGAACATCTATCGCACAAGTGAACTGACCGGCGAACAGGTCATGCGCGGAATCATATCTAATAGGGTATCGTAACTATTTAAAGTCAAAGCGGAGCTGCTGGGGCAGCTCCGCTTTTGCTTTGAAATGGGGCGCTTTTATGTTAGGTATTAGGTGCGTTCTCAAAACCGGCATCAATTGCAGGCCAATCCGAAACGTCAGCAGGGTCAAAACCCGAAACAGCTGAACTACCCAAATGCAGGGTGTTCAAGTCAAAAAGATAGGACCCCGTATAGCCGTAATTAAAGTTGCCGATGTACTCAGAAGTTACATGATTAAAATTGCTGTCAAAATAACAACAGAACATGGAATTGTATGGCGCAAAAACCGGGCTGGACTTTGTAATCCCAATCTCCGCCTGGCTCTACTTTGCTAACCCAGAATCCAACGGTTGCACCCCCGGGACTCAAATTCGGATTGACTAATACTAACTGAAGCATATCCATGTGGTACTCATGGAGGGTGTCATAATTGTTCTGACACATATGCATGGCCGTCCTTCTCTTTGCCATGACCACGGCAGTCATGGGCTGCTATCAGAAAGAGACGGAGCCTATCGACATTCCCGGCAGAACGCCTTCCGGCACATCTGCGCCTCAGCCATCAGCGACTCCCGCGGGCGAAGTTATCCCCTCGGTGGACAGGCAGGCAGAGCTGGCGGAAGCCAGAGCGAAGAATCCCGACACCGTGGCGTGGCTGTATATAAACCATCAATAAAAGTCAGGTAGAAATTTTGGGAAATCCCGTGAGGAGAAGCGTGCGCGTTTATGATATGAGCTGTTCTTGGTTTTGCTTGTATTATCTCCCCGACGGGCCGCTGCAGACTATGAAAAAAGTGCAACTATACAGATCGAAGGGCCAATGCTACAATAAAGGTGTATTTCAGGGCGAAGTAAGTTAGGGCGGAGTAAGTTAGGGAGGAACAGCGACGGAAAGGGGGTAAGTGCGCCCTCCGGAGCCCTCAAAAAGACCTGGAATGAAATAATGGACAAAGAACGAAACCGTAATTGCTCATGGGAGCAGTTGCGGTCTTTTTTTGTCTCAAAATCGAAAGGAGCAAACAATTATGAGTGAACCCAGCAACAGCGCGTGGCCTTTTTCCGAAATCAGCGAAACAGAGGGATTTGACATCAATGCCATTTTCGGGAGCGGAAACAATGCAGCGAGTCAGGGAAACCCGTTTGAGACTCCTGCCGCAGACGCAGTGTCTGCCGCACCTGTTCCCGCGCCTGTGGTGCAGGAAACGCCGCCGGCTCCCGTAGCAGCGCCCGCACCGGCTTCTGCCGCTGCCCCTGCTGTTCCGGCACCCAAAGTACCTGCTCCAGCAAAGTCTACTGCTGAGGCCACCGCAGAAAACCCCATTGCGGCGGCGTTTGAGCAGAAGACAGCGGAGAACACCAAGCAGGGCCTTTTGGAGAAGCCTCCGGTGTTCTACCACAAGGGCGTGAAAGAGGACATCGAGGACGCATCTATGACCTTTGAGGAACTGCGCATCAGAAAGTCGGAGGATTTTACGGATCTGGAGGAAGGCAAACGCGTGTCCTGGAGCGTGGAATACTGCGGTATCCGTAAGGAGGTCAGAGACCCCAAGGGTACCACGATCATTTCCATGAAGGAGATGATCGAGCGGTCCCGCGATTTCCTGGAAGCCCTCAAGAAAACGAAAGACAAGAATCCGTGCTGCTACGTCAAGCCCAAGGTGGAGATGAAGACCAAAGGCAATGCCGCTACCTACAAGGGTAAGTTCGGCTCCCTGGAGGAGGCCCGTGCCTCCGACAAGGTCATCTGCCTGATTCCCTCCAACGATGGCAGGATCTACGAGCTTCGCAAGATGGAGCAGGGCGAGTTCATCGCCCCCAAAAACAATGTGACCGATTTTGCTGAGGTCAGAGCCGGGTTCACCCCGGCTCTGCCTAAGATCCCCGCCAGTCTGATGGGTCAGATCATTGCCTTTTTTCGTGCCTTCATGGCGGAGAACGATGAAAACGAGGCGCTGGCTTTGATTTACTGGGATAAGGTCAAGCGGGAGTTTTTTGCCTACGTACCCAAGCAGACTGTCTGCAAGGTGGAAATCGAGGCCAACCTCCACGACTGTCCCTACGATGATGCGGAGCGGTATATCTGCTATGCGGATATCCACTCTCACAACAGTATGGACGCTTTTTTCTCTCCCAAGGATGATAGCGACGAGCGCTCCACGGGACTGTACTTCGTGCTGGGCAATCTGGATCGGTTCTATCCTGACATCAAAGCCCGCATCTTCTGTGGTGACACCTTCGTGCCCATCGACCCGGATACGGTGATCGAGGGGCTGGAGCAGCAGTTCCCCGAGAAGTGGCTGCAGCAGGTCACCATTCAGAAGCGAAAGAGCGAAAGAGCAGCACCTGCCCGAGAGAAGAAGCGCGGCCTTTTCGATATGCTGGCGGAGGTGGGGCTATGAAATTCCCTACGGATCGTCCGGTAAAGGTGGTCATGCTGGGTGCCGGTGGGACAGGGGCTTATGTTGCGCCCCATGTTTACCGCCTGCTCCATGTTCTTGACCGCCCTGCACGGTTCATCATATGCGATGGTGACATCGTGGAGGCGAAGAACCTGATCCGGCAGAACTTTGTGCCTGCTGACCTTGGTGAGAACAAGGCCCGTGTGCTGGCAGAACGCTATTCTACGGTTCTGGGCATAGAGACGGAGTATGTTCCCAACTTTATTGAGAAGCTGCCTGATTTGATGGAGCTGATCCAGCCTAACAACTGGAAGTCAAATCCCTATTCCTATCGTGAGATCAAGGAAATGGTGATTTTGCTCGGCTGCGTGGACAACAACAAGACCCGCCAGCTCTGCCATCAGGCGTTCAATCAGTGTGAAAACTTGATCTACATCGACAGCGGCAATGGCGAATACACCGGACAGGTGGTGTGCGGCGTTCGGAGAAACGGACGCACGGTACTCAAATCTATTGGCGGTGTCCACCCGGAAATGCTGAAAGCAACCGATAAGTTCCCGTCGGAAGTGAGCTGTGCTGAAGCTGCGCAGGAAGATCCCCAGAGTATCGCCGCCAATATCGCGGCTGCCACGGCTGTTGTGATCATGGTCTACAACATCCTGGCACATGGGGAAAATCTTGCCCGTCAAACGGACTTCTCCACCAAGACGGTGCGGATGCAGACGGTCGCTGAAAAGCAAAGGAGGAAAGCAGCGTGAAAGGCATGATTGTGGATGCCAAAGCGTTTTCGGAGGCTATGAACAAAGTCAGCCGAGTCCTGAAAAAGAGCGCCATCCCCATTCTGGAGGAGATCCGGGTCAGCGTTAAAGATGGGGTCTGCACCCTGACGGCAACGGATCTGGAGACCTGGCTCACCGCCCGGCTCCCGGTCAAGGGTGACGATATGTCTTTTACGTTCTTTAAGACCAAGGATGTTATGAAGGCTTGTTCCCATTTTGACGGTGAACTGACCATCGAACTGTATGAGCAGCCAGAGAAACGAAAAGATGCGCGGAGACTGCGGCTCTACTGCGGACAGCGTGCCGCGGAATACGACGCCACCTCCGATGAAGACTACCCCAGCCTTGTTTCCGTTGCGTCGGATAAGGTGTTCCAAACGAATGCAGCACAGTTTTTGGCTCGCATCGAGCGTGTACGCTATGCCACCATGAAGCCGGGTGCGAATACGAAGCCCTTCAACACCTGCGTGCAGTTCAAGGGCCAGCGGGTCTTTTCTCTGGATGGATACCGCATGGCTTGCGACACCCAGGAGGATTTGACCTTTCCTGTGCCGTTTCTGGCCTATGGAAGCTCTCTTGCCTATCTGAAGGTCTTTGGAAAGAGTGACGTTACGGTGCAGGTCGGTGATCGGTATGTCCTGTTTACGGACGGCGAGGTAAGCCTGTATGTCCATCGGCACGGAGTTGACACCTTTGATGTGGATTCGGCTGTCCCGAAGCAATATCAGGAGGCTGTTACTGTGAGGACTGCCGATTTCATCAAGGAGCTGAACTACCTAAAAGAGTGTGCATCCGGGACCAGCAAGCCCTATGTACGCTTCTCCGGTGAATCGCTCTCCATGTCGGCGCCCAACGGGAAGTTTCGCACCAGCATCCCTGTATCGGGCCGGGGTGATCTGACCCTCGGGTTTGACCTGCGGTATATGCTGGATGCCCTGAAACAGTTTAAGGACGAACCGGAAGTGACCGTAAAGCTCAGCGGAGTTTTTTCTCCTATTGTGATCGAAGCAGAAAATCGCGGCGATTTCGCCCTGGTGCTGCCCGTTCGCATTAAAGAGGAAGAACTGGCCGCCTGAGAAAACAAAAAACAATGGGAGGCAGACGCCGCCCAAAAATAATGAAAAGGAGAAAAAAACAATATGAAAACCGTCTACATTCCCAAGGGAGAAACCGTCCACTATGAGTCCCTGGTTACCGAGCGCCTGGTGGTCCACGGCCACCTGCATGTGACCTACGGTATCAAGGCCAAGGCCATCAGCGGCAAGGGCGTCATCAATGCCGGCACCGTTGAAGCGGATACTGTCTGTATGGATGATGTGGAAGCTGCCAGCGTGATCTGCAAGCGCCTGCTTGCCAAGCGTGTGCAGGCCCCGGAGGTTTTTGCTTCCGAAAGCGCCGCTGTGTCCTGCTTCCTGTCTGCCGCTTATGTGGAAACGGGAAAGCTCACGGTGGCCATCAGCGAGATCGACGTGGTGGAAGCGCAGGAGGTTGTGAACCTCAAGCCTAAAAAGCGTTCCCTGTTCGGTACTCTCCTTGCCTCCGTTCTGCGCTCTTTCTGGACTGCTCTGACGGTACAGAATGCGAAGCCGGAGGTCATGGACGCGGAGTTTACTCCCGTTCAGGAAAAAGCGGAGGAAGAGGTGCAGGAAGAAACGCCTGTGGAGCAGCCTGCCCCTGCGCAGGAGACGCCTGCTGAGGCCGCAGCCGAGCCGGAGATGGAAGTGGTGGATGAAGAGCTCAACCGCATCATCGGCCTGTTCAAACTGTCCCGGGATCAGGGGTACACCCTCAAGCTGATTCCCGGCACCCCGGAGGAAAATGCGCCGGTGTTCGACTTTGGAACTGAGCGCATCGTCCAGCGTGCAGCGTGAACGCCTATGTGGGAGATCACGGTTGAAAGCAAGACCCGCGTTATAGAGTGTGGCCGTGCCGTGCTTTATGAAACGAAGTATCGCGGGCTTCAGGAGGAAAACGGCAAAATTCGGCTGCTGTCGTATTTCGGAAAGCGTATGCCGCTGGCCGAAGCGCAGCTGATGGAACTGCCGAAGCCTGAGAGCAACATGAAAGATGCGGCGTAAGCCGTCTGAACGAGAGGCAAGGAGCGAGATGTTCCTTGCCCTCTTTTATCTACAGAACAAGGAGGAAACGGTATGTCGGTAAAATCTCAGGAAAACAATATGCGCCGTCTCGCCGCTCTGCTGGGACAGGATCTCAGCTATATTCACGGTGACAGTGAATGCGGTCCCAATGGCAGCAAGAAGACATTTTTGAACGTGGGGAAAGTGTTTCTCCGCGCCCTGTCCAAGGATTTGGGCCTGCGGGAAGTTACGGTCAGTTCCAATGCCGGCGGCATCGGTGTTTCCGGCGAGTGTACTCTGATTGGAATGTGGGAGGATGGCGGCATTTATGTCTGCCTGCATCAGCCGATTTATCATCGTGAATTGGTGCTCTGCTACCGGACGGTACGCCATGCCAGAGACTTCAAGGGTGGCTATAACCACTACCTCACCCGTGCTGATCTGAAGAAGTGGTCCTACAGCCAGTTGCTGGACACGATGAATGCTCTGCGAAAGGACGGATGCACCTATGAGCGAGCAGCCTGACCTCCATGCGCAAAAACCCTACGTACTGGACCGGCTTGTTCAGCTTCAGGGACAGATCCTTCAGCTCTCGCAGGGCATGGTAATCCAGCGGGCACGGATTGAGAAATTCCGGCAAACGGATCTCGCCGCAGCAAGGGACACGTATTCTGAACTGCAGCGCACGCGAAGCACACTGGTGGAAGATCTGGCAGAAGCGCAGCTTTTCCTGCTGGAGATGGAGGAATACAAACAGGCCGTGGCGGCCGGTCAGTTCCGAAAAGGGCTTGCCGGATTTAACCTTATGAGCACCGGATATAAGCCGATCTATGAGGCTCTGAGCCAGTTTGCGGCATCCTTTCCTGTGGGACAAAAGACCAATGCCGCTGTGGTTGGCCGCTTGATGAACAACATCAAGCTGGGCTATTACCCAACGGATCCAAACAATATCTCGTTGATTCTCCAAGGCATCCGGTTCCCGGAGGGGGTCACCACGAATCTGATCGACCCATGCTGTGGCTGCGGGAAGGCTCTGCGGCAGCTTGCCCAGGGAAATAACTGCTATGCCTATGGCGTGGAATTGGATGAGAGCCGTGCGGAAGAGGCGCAGACAAGGCTGCACCGAGTGGGTTTTGGCAGCTTCTTTCACAGCCGCATCAGCCATGAAGCGTTTCATCTGCTGTTCCTCAATCCACCGTATCTGTCGGTGATTAACGAGGGCGGCGGACGCTCCCGGCATGAAAAGCGGTTTTTGATCGAAAGCCTCCCCATTTTGATGTACGGCGGCTTACTGGTCTATGTCATTCCATACTACCGGCTGACACCTGATATCTGCCGCATCCTGGTGGATAACTTCGACGATCTCTCTGTTTGGCGCTTTACCAACAGCGAGTTCAAGAAGTTTAAGCAGGTTGCGGTGCTGGGCATCCGAAAGCGCAGAGACACGGAATTGCAGGACACACTCTGTCTGGAACAGTTTGCAGTCAGTCCCGGCTCCATACCGGAGCTGACGCAGATTCCGGAAGGTCACTACGCACTCCCGGCACAGCCTATGGAGGTCAACACCTTCAAGGGAGAGCGATTCAATCAGAAGGAGTTGGAACAGCAGCTGCGTAAATCCAACAGCTTCACGCAAATGATGTCCCGAAGTGAACTGGACAACGGCGTCAAGCGCCCCTTACTCCCGCTTTCCATCAGCCAAATCGGGCTGATCGGTGGCTCCGGTATGATAAACGGCCTCATTGAATGTGAGACGCCCCACATCATCAAGGGCCGCATCGTCAAGGTCGTGCGCACAGAGAGCGAGGAAAAGTTCAGCGCTCAGGGCAAGCATATGGGCAGCGAGTTAACAGAAACGATTTCCAATAAGATGATATTCAACGTGCTGACGCCAAATGGCTTTAAGGCACTGACATGAAGAAAGGAGACAAATACGCCATGGATAACAGCCCTATCCGATTTATGCCGGGATTCGTGTGTGCCACGCCAGCCGTTTTGGAGGTGCTCTCCCAAGAGCGTCTGCTTCGGCTGTTGGATCGGCACCTGCACGGAGATTGGGGCGATACATGCGCAGCGGATCAACAGGCCAATGAGCGGGCGATTCGCGAAGGTTCCCGTATCCTGTCGTGGTATCAGCTCAGCGGCAAGATCCGCGTGCTGATCATCACGGAGGCAGACCGTTCAATTACCACGATCATGCTGGCTGATGAATATTGATGAAGGAGGAAAGCAAAATGAGATCCTGCGATATGGTGATCGTTGTCCCTGTGGACAAGTTCAAAGGAAATGATGAGGCCCTGCGTTTGCAGGCGTGGGAGAAGGTTTCAACACTGCTGCGCCGCGACCTCGGAAAACTGTACCGCCAATTTAGCCCGTCTGGCAGTGTCTGGGAGCATAAATACCCGCGGCCTTTTGGCGTTGTGCTGGGTCGGCAGGAACCGGAGGTGTTCCGAAAACTGCTCAAAGCAGGAGAAGAGGCGCAGCATGAGGCTGTCGCCTATCACGTGGAGGCAATGCTACGCAAGACGGACCTCAACAGCACGCAGAAGATCGGCGATATGCTGTTGTGCTCTACGGTTGTGGACGGCAGTGATCCCGAACTGCTGGCGCACACGGTATGGAATATCCTGATCCAAGAGGGAGCGCCGGTTCCCGATTGCGGCATTTACTATGCCGCGCTGCATCGTGCGTCCGCAACTGAGGAGGAACGGCGTGAAGTTATAGACCATGCCGACAAATACGCGGCGTGCATGGTCGCGCTGAGTCGGGGGGTGCAGACGGATGCTTGAGTTTAACAAGGACCGCTTCCTGTCCTTGCTTTGCGCGGCGCCAAAGATCGAGCCGGTCATAGAAGAACCAGAGCATAGTGAGTATGTCCAGTCATTGATTGACACCTTTAAGAAAGAAGGTCGCCTGGATCTCACGGAAATCAATTTTGATGCGTTCGACCTGTGCCACGTAACGCCGGAGGGTTATACCCGCATGTATAGCCATATAAAGGATGGCTGGGCCAAAGGGGTCGTCCACTTTTGCCGGAAGACGCCGCCTGCCCATTTGCAGCAGCGTGCGTTCTTTTGAGGTGCCACCATGTATGACTATGAATATGAGGGCGACGTGCTGCTGGTGCTTCGGCTGCTGAAGTTTCTGCATCAGAGTTCTCCGGATATAGCCAAACGGGTCATTGAGCTTTACAAGGAACTGACCCTGGATGAAATGTTCGTCATGGTCGAGGAAATCATGTGGGGCATTTTTGATGATGTGACCATGGACTCTGATGAATTTGATGAAACCGCCATCGTGTATTTCTCCCACCCGGATATTGACCGGCTCTATGAGCTGGGCAGCCGGTGTCGGGATGAATACGGCAGTCTTTCCAACGCATGGCGGCGCAAAATCCAGGACATCGCCGAGTATTACATTTTGGGCACATCCCACTCCATCTATAGCTTTGATTACCATTTTTCTACCGGCGGGGTCGTATTTGAGGCCCGGCTTTCTCCGGATTGCTATGAGCCGGAACTGCTTGGTAATTCGCTGGTGGATATGCTGCTGCACGTCCAGCAGGAATTGCGTCGGATAGAACAAAAGGCAGAAGGAAACGAACATAACAACTGGAAGGAGGCGGCGTAATGGCACAGCCAGTGCGCGAAGATACCACGCAGGATGTGATTCTGCGGGTGTCACAGGCAAAAGGAACGATTATCGTGGAGGAACACAGGACCGGCGGCATTATCTCCTACCGGGAGATCAGTCCACTGGAGCTGTACTACGCCATCAATGGCAGCTACTCCAGCAACGATTTTCTGGAGACCGGTTTTCTGCCGGATCACTGTCTCCATGTGGCCATGAGCGCTTCAGAGCGGTGCTATGTGATCTGGAACCCAGAACTGCGAGCCGATGTGATCTATGGGGATACGGAGTATCAGAACTTTCCCATTCCCAGGCTTGTGTTTGGCCTGCGTATTCTGGAAAACGGCAAGGTGGCCGACTGCTCCATGGGCGTTGTGGCCGATGAAAGACCGACGGAAGATACACAGATGTATTTCTACCCCTTTTCCAACGTCCATCCGGATGGGAAAGTGTGTACGGGAAACAATGTGCTGCCGCGGTATAAGAAAATCTCGGCCATAAAGAATTTCCCCCGGTATCTGCTGGGCCTTCCCGACAACGATGATATGTTCGACCGGGAGCATAACAAGATGAAGCTGAGCCACAAAGAGCTTTTGGAGCATTTGAAGGACAAAGACCCAGCCTATTACTATACGGACATTCTGGTTCCGAATGGTAGGACGCTGGCCGAATTTATCAACAGGAGGTAAATCTATGCCGGAACGTAATCCGAGAGAGATACAACAGGCACTTGCACAGCCCTTTGCCCCGGAGGATCTGGAGTGGAGATTACAGAATACCATTGAGGACAAAATGCGTGGTATGGCCGTCCCCTATGTGACCAACCGCGCTATCCAAAATCGGCTGGATGAGGTCTGCGGCCCGGAAAACTGGTATAACGACTTCAAGCCATGGCACACGAACGGCAAGAAGGAGTCCCAGTTGTGCGGCATCGCCATCCACTTTGAGGGCAGAGGCTTCATTACCAAGTGGGACGGCGCTGAGGACTCGGACATTGAGCCAGTCAAAGGCGGTCTTTCCGACAGTATGAAGCGTGCCGCGTATCAATGGGGCATCGGTCGTGTTCTATACAGCCTGGATACAGTCTGGGTGGACATTGAGCGCCGGGGGCGCAGCTATGTGATCAAGGACAGCGAGCGGCCCAAACTGGACAATGCCTATCTGAGCACTTTGCAAAGGTTGGGATTACAGCCAGCACAGGCGAGCGGTATCCAGTCCCTGCTGACGCCCAAAAGCGCATCCGAGCAGAAAGCTCCCAAAAACGAGAGTCCTGCGCCTGTGTCCAATCAGCAGCAACCGCAGGCTCAGAACAATAACCAGCCGAGACCGGCGCCTGCTCCGCAGCCGGCACCGCCGCAGGGTCAACAACCCCAGTGGCAGCAGACTTCCCGACAGATGGCACCTGCCACTGTGCAGACCTCGAACAGCGCACCTGTTCAGGAAAGCCATCCGGCCGGAAAGACGATGCCGTTTTATCCGCCGCAGCAGACAGCACAGCCTCTGCCGGAGCTCTACACCATTCTGGACGCCAAGATTCAGGGCGGTATGAGCGCCAGCAATACGCTGGTTCAGATGGAAACACCCAATAAGAAGCAGCTCTACGCATATGTCCGAGGGGCACATCCGGAGCTTGTGCGCGGTATCCAGCTTTTCAATGTGAAGCTGACCACACGCCAGCAGGACACTGTGGCCTTCTATGTGCTGGAGTTCTATGAGATCTATCCGCAGACGCAGCAGGCAGCGTAAGAAAGTCGGTCATCAGAAAAAGAAAGGAGTAGTCATTTGAAAAAGATCGAACAGTTTCAGATCACCAGCATGAACATTTCTGGCTTTAAGTCCTACGAGGGCCCCACGGAATTGGTCTTCGGCAATCCCACCGTCATCACCGGCGGCAACGGCCGAGGCAAAACCAGCATCGCAGATGCCATTGCCTTCGTCGTAACCGGGCTCCCCTTCTTCGGGGAGCGCGGGATTGACCGGCTTCATAATGAGAACAATCCTGATGTCGCCATCCGGATGTGTTTCATGGATGAAACAGGTACGCACCACGAACTGACCCGTACCCGCCGGAAAAACCGCATGACCATTACCTACGATGGGTATGAGATCCGCCAGCTCGACCTGACGGATATGTTCGGAGAGCGTGACGTGTTTTTGTCTATTCTCAACCCTCTGTACTTCATTGAGGAGCTGGGCGAGAACGGCAAGAACCTGCTGGAAATGTATCTGCCCATGATCCCTCATGAAACGGTGCTGGCCGAGCTTTCTGAGCCTGTGCGGGAAGCGCTCAAGAACGAGTCCCTGCTCTCTCCGGATGTCTGGCTCAAGCGGCGCCGGGAGGAGATCCGCGGACTTGAAGAGCGCATTACATACTTAGGCGGTCAGAAAGACCTTGCGGAGTCTCAGCGTAAGACCTATGAGCAAACCCATCAGGACATGGCAAGCCAGATGGATAAGCTGCGTTGGGAGATCGCAGGACTGGAAAGCAAGCAGTTTGCGGGTATGGATATTTCAGAAATGCAGGAGCGGTTGGTAGAACTGAGCCAGCGCTATGACGAAGCGGCCCGGGATGACCGGTCTGATGCAGAGGAGCAACGCAAGAGCCTGAGTGACCTGCGGGAGAAAATTGCCCGCAGGCAGGCCGAGCAGTACCAGTCCAAGTTCACCCAGCCTTTGGCGGACATCGCCGCCAAGGTCAAGGATCTGGGTGCACGGTATCAGCAGGAGGTCGCCTCATTTAAGGCGTTTCACGCCGGCATGGAGTGTCCTACCTGCCACCGCGCAGTGACGGAGCAGAGCCTACCCGAAGTGCAGGTGGCGCTCAAGAAGGTGATTTCTGACCTCTACGCCGCCGGAACCGAGCAGCGCAGTCAGCTCACGGAGCTTCAGGAGATGGACAAAAAAGCGGCGGACACCTTTGACCAGTTCAAGGCAGATGACCTTGCAAAATGGGAGGCTGACGCCGCCGAAAAGGAAAGGCTCTGCCAGGAGTTGTCTGGCAGCGTTTCCAAGGAGGTGGAGCGGCTGCGTATGGAGATTCAGAGCCTGAGTACGGAGCTGGACTACGGGAACCTCACCCAGCCGGAGTATGATCGGCTTGCTGAATGCCGGGAAGAGCTTCGGCAGTGCGAAGCAAAGCTGGCCGCCCTTGAAACGATGGTTACGGCAGATGCCCCCGACTTTGATAAGGAGATCCAGCAGGCCAGAGATAACATTGGGGAAATCAAGCGCTCCATGACCGATGTGGTTTCTTACGTTTGTAAGCGCGCGGAGCTGACCTTCTCTCAGTTGAAGATGAACAAGGTGGAGATTTCCCTCTATGATGTGGTGAAATCCACCGGCGAGGCCAAGGATACCTTCAAATTCACCTATGGCGGCCGACGCTATGACCGGCTTTCTCTTTCCGAAAAGATTCGGGCAGGTATGGAGGTCTCCGAGCTGGTGAAGCGCCTGACTGGCAGAAATTATCCGGTGTTCGTGGACAATATGGAGTCTGTTGACGATCTTGCCAATGTCCGTCCCACGGGACAGATCATCATGGCAAAATGCATCAGCAACACTGCGCTGCAGGTGCGGCCTGTGAATCCGATCATCCGTATGGAACAAAAAGCTGCCTGACGGGGGTGATTCCGTTTGGCCGTCAAAATTTACGATAAGATCCCCATCGTGGAAACGGCCAGACGGTGTGGGCTCGTCCTCGACTCCCGGACGCTGCGGCGAAAGGAGGTCGAGGCGAGCTGCCCCTTCTGTCATGACCACGGACCAGGGAAATATCATCTGAGCCTCAATGCCGATACAGACCAATACCGCTGTAACCTGTGCGGCGCACACGGCAACAGCGTGAGTCTGTACGCAAGGATCAAAGGGATCAGCAATGCAGAGGCTTACCGGGAGCTGGTGAAAGAGAGCAAGGTTTATCCTATGCCTCAACAGCCAACTCCCCAAAACAGTGAGCGGCAGCCTGTTTCATTGGAACAGCGCCACGCCGCATATTCGGATATGCTGGATCATCTGGTGCTTCTGGATAAGCACGGAGAAAACCTGCTGGAACGCGGGCTGTCCGAAGAACGTATCCAGGAGAACGGATACCGCAGTATGCCCGAAACGGAGCGGGGCCGCCGGCTTTTGGCCGACCTGCTTCGCTCCCACGGACATGAGCTGTGCGGCCTGCCCGGGTTTCGCACCTACTACGGTGACTGGACGATATCCGGCCCCAACGGGTTTCTGATTCCGGTGCGGAATAAGGATGGCCTGATACAGGGCCTGAAGATCCGCCTGGATGATGCGGACACACCCGACCGAAAGTACCGCTGGTTCTCCAGCCGCAATATGCCAAACGGCACCCGCAGTTATTCCTGGGTCCACGTGACCGGGGATACATCAAGAAAGCGGGCTTTCCTGACGGAAGGCCCGCTGAAGGGTGACGTGGCAAGCCACCTTGCGAATAACGAACTGTTCATTTGCGTCGGCGGCGTCAATGCGCTGGGAGGACTCACGGACACCATTCGGGAACTCGGCGTCCGTGAGATCGTAGAGGCCATGGATATGGACCAAATGACCAACAAGAATGTCCGGGACGCTATCCTTACCATGCGCAAGGAGGTAAAAAAGATCCCCGGCATCCGATACTCAAAATACACATGGAACCCGGACTACAAGGGAGTGGACGACTACCTCCTCAGCCGAGTGGCAGCCATGTAACGGGAGGCAGATATGCTGACAAATCGCGAAATGGATGAGATCTACCTGCTGATGAAACAGGATGGATTCGGTATGAAACGCAGCCGGATGCTTGATTACATTGTGCAATATCGTCAAGCAAAAGAAAACGGAGACAGGTTGACGCTTGAGAAAATTGAGTACCACCTGAACTACATCAACTATCGCTACGAATTGGGATTGCTGATGGTTGGTCAATACGAAAAACTGACGCAGCTTGTTGAAAATTGGTGACCACAAAAACCAAAAGAAAGGATTATGAACATGGACAAAGTTATGGACATTCGCAATTTTGTTGCCGCCGCAGAGGGCGATGCCGAGCACGTGCTGGGCAAATTCCTCTATTTCTCCCTTGCCAACCTGCTTGTGGATAAGGATGAACTGTCCGAGCTATGCGACAGCATGGATATCCCTTACAGCGGAGGCAATCGGCTTTCTGTGTCGGATGCGTTCCGTTCCGCTACTGGCGACATTCGGGAGCGCGTCCCTGTTACGGAAAATGGGGAAACCAATATTTATCTGGCCTACTGCCGCGACAATAAGCGCACGGCGGAGATCCTGTCCCGTGAGTTGGTCAAAGAGACTATGAACCGTCAGACCAACCAGTACGAAAAGCTGGCCAACATCAGCTACGACAAGGTGGACGGCGTGTTCCGCTGCGATAATATGGTGATGGATGATGCAGTGGATGTGCGGGAATGCTGCCGCAGGGCCGAAGAACTGTTCGAGCTTTATCAGCGCTGCGCCAACCGCAAACAGATCGAGACCATTTGCACTAATTTCCTGCGCGGGATCGAGGCCACCAAGCTGAGCATCACCGGCCATATGTACTTTGTTCCCCGCACCTATATGGACAGGGTTGATATTTTCGAGGACTTCATCACTCTGCTCAGCGGGCTGAACAAGAAGCAGACCCCCTTGGTGGTCAATAGCTTCTACATCATCGACGATGCCAAGCAGCGCGATAAGATGACCGAGGAGTTCTATCTGGCCGTCAAGAAGGAAATCGCTACCTATCAGGAGAAGTGCGATTACCTTATCAAGAGCGGCAGCCAGAGCCCTGCGGTCATGGATCGTTGGGTGCTGAAGGTGCAGGCTTTGGAGCAGAAAAAGCGGCACTACGAAAGTGTGCTGCAGCGCGAGCTGGATGGGCTGGATGATGAATTTTCCGTTCTGAAGTTCCTCTCGCAGGAACTTCAGGTCAGGGCGAACAGTATCCGCAACCAGCGATTTCAGAAAGCAGCATAAATAATGTCACGGGGTATCGGCTCATTAAAGCCGGTACCCCGTTTGTTTTTGTTCTATCCTATGTTGTTAAAAAGCTCACTTTCAATGTCAACGATTTCGTCAAGCGGGATTTGAGCCCTATCAGTCAGAATAAGAAGCCGCTGGTAATCATCAATTTTCTTCACATTACCAGTGACTGTAACATAAGAGCCGCCGTCCTTCCGCTCATCGGGAATAAAGTAAGTGATGCTCACATCTGGACGTTCTCTGATGTTGTCGAGCAGGATTTGTTGCTTCATGTCCAGGACGATACGTTCATCCTCGGACAGTTCGATCTTTCGGTCGGTCAAACGGCCTGTTTCTTGAATTGCTGCACCGTATCCTGTAAGCGCTTGAAAGGGACTGAACTGCGCCGCACGGTCGATCATGGACATCCGTGGCCGGGTAGCCGAAACATGGTGCGGCAGACCAATGATGTCATCGTATTTATGATTGTTTTCGCTGGTCATACCGCACCTCCGTTATCCCTTTATCAGTTTCATAAGACTTGCGTGGCTATAGTTCGGCAGAGAGCAGGATAACTTACCAAGCAGCCGATCCAAAGACTCATCTGGATCACACTTATAGGCAGCGGTGCATAGTTCTTTGCCCCAACAGTTTTCGGCGGTATCGAGAACAGCCACTCCCCAGCCATAGGTTTCTCTTGTTTTGCTGGCGACTTTATATCGGAACTCGGTCACACCGATATAGGTTTGCATTTGCAGACGGTTGATGATACTATCAAAACCTTTCTTACCGTCTTTCCCAAAGCCAAGTTCCTTTTTCATCTGAGAAGTAAGTATAGGACCGGACCTGCTCAGATAATCTACAATCTCCTTATCGCTCCGCTTCATGAAGCCTTCATCATAAAGGGCATCGTAATCGTAGCCCTGTCTCCGGTAGTTGCAGAAATCCGGGAAATATTCCTTTGCAATAAAGCCAGCCTTTCCGCAGAAGAACTTGCCATAAATCGCGGACTTGTCCAACGCAATTTCCTCACGCCATGACCAAGCCTGCCATTTTAATTTTCCGTCCCCGAAACTGTCGTACCAAAATTCAGGCTCAACAATTTCTTCAAGAGAAAATCCTTCTATATGATTTTTGAAAAAGGGGAGAAAACCTATCTCATCAACATTGCGCACGACATCTTCTTTGCTTCTGATAATAGGCGTTTTCATTTTTCTCGCCTCCAATCTACCCCTTATTTACGCCTTGTGCCCACCTATTTGGGCGTTGCGGTCTCTGGCTGTCGCGCCCTCCTCCAGATTCATACCTTTTAGGATGGCGTTCTTGCCGAACTTCTTCTTGATGGACAGAATGGCCTCCTGCTGGCGCTTCTCACGCTCTAGAGCGGCTGCATCCTCAGCCTGCTGACAGTTCCGCGCCTCATAGTCGGTGAACAGGTCGAGTTGCTCAGTTTCCGGAGTTGCCGGAACAGATGACTCATCAATGACATGGTTGGCAACGATGTTCAGGCGTCGGACAAGGAGATCAGGATCAACGATGCGGTCGTAGAGTTCCGACACCGCCTGCAAAATCTCCCGCGTCGAGGAAGTGTACTTCCCAAGATTTCCTGTACCGTGGGCGTGCTTTGGGATCTTGCGCCCGTAGTGGTCTGTGGTCACTTCGCCCTTATAACTCCTACTCCGCTTCGAGTCGGTCAGGTTTTCAATATCATAGCCGACGGTCAGCACGATTTGGTCTGTAACCAGCCCCTTGTCTACCAAGTCCAAAACCAGAAGATCCGCCATCTCCCGCACCACCAACTTGGCCTCCTCTGCGGTGTAGGGACAGTGCAGCACCTGCCCGGAACCAAGGCTGTTGGAACTGGGCTTGTAGGCTTTAATGTCTGCAATAGTGCAGGGCTCCCAACCCCAGGCGTGGTCGATCAGCAGCTCGGCGTTGATGCCAAAGAGCTTGTAAAGCACATCCTCATTCTGGAGGGATTGACGAGCCACATCGCCCATGGTGAACATCCAATGTTCCTCCAGCTTCTTCGCATAGCCCCGGCCGACACGCCAGAAGTCAGTCAGCGGTTGGTGGCTCCAGAGGGTGCGGCGATAGGTCATCTCATCCAGCTCCGCGATCCGGACGCCGTTGCGGTCAGCGGGAATATGCTTGGCAACGATGTCCATGGCAACCTTGCAGAGGTAGAGATTGGTGCCGATGCCTGCCGTAGCCGTGATGCCGGTGGTGGCCAGAACATCCAGAATGATCTTCATGACAAGCTCCCGCGCTGAGAGTTTATAGGTACTCAGGTAGTGGGTGGCATCCATGAACACCTCGTCAATGGAGTAGACATGGATATCCGCCGGCGCTACATATTTCAGATAGACGTTGTAAATCTCGGTGCTGACCTCCATGTACTTCGCCATCTGCGGTGGCGCAACCACATAGTCGATTGCCAGCTCCGGATGGGCTTTCAGCTCGGTATCGTCGTGGGACGAGCCAGTGAATGCATGGCCGGGAGCGGAGCGCTGTCGCTGTGCATTGGCCTGCTTGACCTGCTGCACCACCTCAAAGAGCCTTGCTCGGCCGGAGATGCCGTACTGCTTCAGCGATGGTGTAACGGCGAGGCAGATGGTCTTCTCCGTGCGGCTCAGATCCGCCACAACAAGGTTGGTGGTCATTGGGTCGAGATTGCGCTGCATACATTCCACGGAAGCGTAGAACGACTTGAGATCTATCGCGATATAGGTACGCTGCGTATCCATTTGACCACCTCTCAGTCCTGTTTGCTTCGGGTATAGTATATCACGCAAGCACCGATTTTGTGTAGCGCTATTATAAATAGACTGCTTTCCTCAATAAAAATTATAATGTTACGGCAGACGACAAAAACACTAAAACTTTGGTAATATTTCTTTTATACTTAGAATCAAGTACGGGTGGTGTTTATTGAAATAGAAATGGTGGCATCAGCGAAGAGCAACAAATTTTCTGTCGCTCCTGATCGTCCCCGTTCCCCATAGGAAACGGAGGTAGATACATGACCTGTTTCGAGTAGCTTTCACTAAAGGAATAGCGTGTGCGCTCGGCGGCCCTGCGGATGCAGGTGTTGTTTCCGTGGGCCTTATTCAGGTCGAAAATCGAATTATTAAAATATATGTTGATTTGCTGCGCATTTCGTCCGTTTTCGCTCTTTGCCACGTAATTCCACCAGACACTGCGCTTTTTTGCCGTGCCTGTGCACCGCTGCCCTCTTTTACTTGGAAAAACTCCATATTTTATCAAGGCATCTTTGCGGGCTATCATGCCCGTAAGGGTGCCTTTTATTATATCTTTCCGGGTAGGGATCGTCCTCGTTGCCGCTCCCCACCGACAGCACTCACGTCCATTCGCTCCAAAACAAAATCTGAAATAGAAAGGAAATCATTATGAGTGCTGAAATGAAAAATAAGGTCAAGGACCTTTTGAAAACCTATAACGAGCGTGAACGTAAAATCGCACTGCTGCAATTCCAGATGGAGAATCCGCCCCTCGTAACGCTGAACGAGCAGATCGAAGCAATGAACTACGGACATGGGGATGGGCTTGGTCACACTCAGGGCAGAGTGTCCAATAAAACCCTTTTTATCGCGCTTAACTATGAGGAGCAGGCAGAGCGCCTGAATGCGCAGGCGTCCAGCGAAATTGCAGAGGAACTGTTTGAGTTGAAGCAAAAGCAGAAGCGTCTCAAGTATTACATCGCACTTTTGGACAAGCGACAGGCAGAGGTCGTTCGTCTGTTGTATCTGGAGGAAGTGGCTCCCAATGAGGTGGCGGAACAGCTTGGTGTAACCTACCGCACGGTGGATCGCGTGAGAAAGGCTGCGATCCTTGCTCTTGCGGAAATGTATGCCTATGCTGACAGCTTTAAGCTCTGATGTTCAGGTGATGTCAGAGTTGTGTCATAGATTTTTCAAAATAATGTACGTATCGTGGGGCTTGCGGTGTCGCAAATCCTTGTGATATTATTAGGCTGACAAGATGGAGATGCCTTCCGGGATACCGGAAGGCATCTCCTTTTTCAACAGTCGATATAAAGGAGGAAAGCACAGTGGCTCATAAGCGACACGAGAAACCTTTTGCTGAGTACCCAGATGTAGTAACCGTGAAACAAATGTGTCTGATGTTGGGCGGAATAGGGCCTAAAGCCGCATATCAGCTGCTGCACGAGGGACATATTCGCTACTTCAAAATTGGCAAGGCGTTTCGTATTCCCAAAATGAGTGTGATTGACTATATACAGGGCTAAAATTTTAAATGCCTACGGCGCCCAAAATAATAATCTCTCGTAAGTTGTAGGGAGGGAACGAGTGTGTTAAAATGGTGTTGCCATTAGCAGGGACACCGTGCCGCTATTACAGAAGGAGGTATGATTATGGTAGCGGGACACCTGCAAATCAAGAAAAACCGCTATTATATGGTGCTCAACCTTAAAGATAAATGGGGAGGGCGTAAAACCAAGTGGATTCCTACGGGGATCGCTGTTGGTGGGAAAAGAAATCTGAAGGCAGCCGAAGATATGCTCCTGGAAACCAGGTATAACTATAAAGAAGCGGAAGATTCGGAGAAGACCGTAGTGTCTTCGCAAATTGTCCCTCAGATGCTATTTTCTGATTATATGGAAAAGTGGTTGGGTTTTATAAAAAATTCGGTGGAGGAAAATACATATGCGGGATATGAACTGACGGTGAAAAACCGAATTTCACCATATTTCAAGAAAATCGGGGTTACATTGGCTGAACTGACTTCCTTAGCTATTGAAGGGTTTTATGAATATTGTTTCAATACGCTCAAAGTAAAGGGTGTCACAATCCAGCACTATCACGGGTTAATGCATAAGGCATTAAAATATGCTGTAAGGCATAACTTGATCGCGGCCAATCCTATGGATCGGGTAGAACGCCCCAAAGCACAAAAATTTGTCGGGTCATTTTACTCGGTTGCTGAGTTGGAGGCTCTCTTCGAGGCGGCTAAAGGAGATCCGCTTGAATTTCCCATTTTAATGGCGGCGTTTTATGGCTTGCGCCGCAGTGAAATTGTTGGGCTTAAATGGAAATCGGTAGATTTCGAGAATAACATCATCACAATCAATCACACTGTTCTCCAAGCGAAATGTGATGGCGAGTTGAAGTTGTTGTATAAGGATCGCACAAAAAATATGTCCAGTTGCCGCTCAATGCCCCTTGTCCCGCAATATCGGGAACTTCTGCTTAAACTCAAAGAACAGCAGAAGCAAAATCGAAAGCTGTGTGGGAACAGTTATATTGACAGTGACTATATCTGTGTGAATCCCATGGGGGGTCTGTATACCCCAAACTATATCACCCAACACTTTAGTCTGCTGCTCAAGAAACATAATCTCCGGCACATCCGTTTTCATGATTTGAGGCATACTTGTGCTTCGTTATTGTTGAAAAACGGCATTTCCATGCGAGAGATCCAGGAGTGGCTGGGACACAGTAACTTCACCACCACAGCAGGAACCTATGCCCACTTGGAAACGAGCGCCAAGGATGCATCGGCCGCACGAATGGCTGAAGTTATTCGCATTGATCCCAACCTTTCTATATAACAAAAACTGCGTCTGAAAATCCCGTAGGATTCTCAAACGCAGTGGTGCGGGTAGTGGGACTCGAACCCACACGAGAATTTCACTGGCTCCTAAGACCAGCGCGTCTACCAATTCCGCCATACCCGCAAATACTATTCAATTTTATCATGTAAGTTTTCTGAAATCCAGAAAAATCTCAAGGAATACTGGAACAGGAGAGAACTTAGGAGAGAACTCAAGAAAAAAGGCCAAAATCCGTTTACAACAGAAAACGGGAAAAGTCAGTCATTTCAATGGTTTGCGGCACATTTGAAATGGTATTCATACCGTTAGACGTACAAGTACCTAAATCTCGCATGTCTACCAATTTCATCAATCCCCCGTAAATATAATTAGTATATCACAAAAAAAACGGCTGCGTCAATCATTGCCTTCCTTAGAAAAAAAGAATATAATGATGCCATTCTCAACGATCCGCTTTGGCGCGCCGGGACCCGCCCCCTGGGGACAGAGCCGGCTGCCGCCCCCGTGCGGTCGCTGTTTTTTGTGGAGGGACTTCGAGATGCAAAAGAGCGCGCCCCACGTGGCTGCCATTCACGATCTGTCCGGCATGGGCCGGTGTTCCCTGGGCATTGTGCTGCCCGTGCTCTCCGCCCTGGGCTGCTGGTGTTCCCCGCTGCCCACTGCCTACCTCTCCTCCTCCACCATCTTTCCCCCCTCGGACAAATTCGTGTTCCGGGACCTCACCGGGGAGATGGCGGGATCCACAGAGCACTGGAAGGAGCTGGATACCCGTTTTGATGCGGTATACAGCGGTTTTGTGGGTTCGGCGGAGCAGATCGGCGTACTGGGGCGTTTTATTCAGACCTTCCGCGGCCCCGAGACGTTAGTCATGGTGGATCCGGTGATGGGGGACTGGGGCAAACGCTACCGGACGTATACCGAGCGGATGTGTGAAGAGATGTGTGAGCTGGCCGCGCTGGCCGATGTCATCACGCCCAACCTCACCGAGGCTGCCATCCTGCTGGGGGAGGACTATGCCGCCGCGCCCCGGGACGAGGCCGGACTGCGCCGCTGGCTGGAGCGCCTGAGCCTGGAGGGACACCGGTCGGTGATCCTCACCGGGGTCCACCCGGGGCCCGGGCTGGTGGGAGCCGGGTGCTTCGACCGGGAGACGGGGGAGGTCGCGTTTGCCGCCGCCCACGAGGAACCCGCCCAGTTCCCCGGTACCGGCGATCTCTTTGCCAGTGTGGCGCTGGGCAGCCTGCTGGCTGGAAAGCCGCTGGGAAAAGCCACCTCCCTGGCGGTGGAGTTTGTGGGCCGCTGTGCCAGACGGACGCTGGAGCTGGGCACCCCCATTCCGGAGGGCGTCCAGTACGAGGGCCTGCTGGGTGAGCTGGTCCGGAGCTGACCCGGATGCTGCCGGACGTCCTCTGAGCGAAAAGGGAAAAGGCCGGGGCGGGGAGCGTGCGCTC
>NZ_JBNPLQ010000022.1:0-51158 GCF_050313575.1 Candidatus Pseudoscillospira sp. SGI.172
ATGCTCCCCGGCCTTCTTAAAATAAAATTTTTTAAAAACCTGTCACATTTTTGCCCTTTGAACCGTTGTCTTAATAAAGGACTCTTTATAGGGCAAAGGGATGGGGTGTGTAAAATGAGACAGAGGAGTGTGATCTCAACCGTGGCAGCGGCGGCTGCCATCCTATGCCTTGGAATCTTTTTCCCGCGTCAGGCGGGGGAGCTGCTCCCTCAGCCGGCGGAAAAAGCCGCCATGGTGTCGGTGACCGTTTCCGGCCCCGCCTCCGTTGTGGGCCGGTATACGGAAAACATCGTGGAAATCCACTGTTTTCTGTCCGAATTGACGCGCCTTTTGCTGGTCCCGTCCCCCTTCGAAACAAATCCGCCCTCTTCGGAGCGCTCTTACTGCTTCACGGTCTACTATAAAGCGGACATGGCCTTCTTTGAATTGACTTCCGGAGGCGGGATCTGCTGGAACGGAAAAAATTACTGCCTGCTTGGTTCCCCCGCCGTTCTGAACACACTGTTCCAAATGACAGAGCGCTGGACGCAGGTATAAAAAGGGCGGACCGGAATGTCCATTCCGGTCCGCCCTTTTCGTTTCGCTCTTCACTCCAGGCGAAAATCTTCATCCTTCAGCCGGCTGGTGTCCAGCACCGCCGGGCGGGGCGGAATCCGCTTGAGCGGATCATACCGAAACCCGGAGCAGCTCCCCGCGGGGGAGACCACGCCCTTTTTGGCACAGAGGATCTGCCCGTCTTCCAGCGGCGCCCCTTTGGCGCAATAGGTACACCGCGGTTCTATCTTTTTCTGAAACAGCATGCGCGCCGCCTCCCAGGTCCAGTTTCAAAACACGGCCAGCCCATCGTCGGGCCGCCCCGTTACAGGTTGCTCCAGTCCATAATATCCAGATTCTTTACAAAATACTCGATCCCGGAGTAAAGAGTGGTCACCACGATCACCGTCACACAGGCCGTTGTGACCCAGCCGGGCAGAGGAAGAAACATCAGGCACAGCCCCACCATGGTGGATGCGGTCTTGACCTTTCCCGACCAGCCCGCGGCGATGACCCTGCCCCGCTCTGCGGCAATGAGCCGCATTCCGGAGACGGCGAACTCCCGGAAGATCACGATGGCCACCGCCCAGGCGGGCAGCCGGCCGCACTGGACAAACCACAGCATGGCCGTGACCACCAGCACCTTGTCCGCCAGCGGGTCCATAAATTTTCCGAAGTCGGTGATCTGATCGCAGTGTCGGGCGATATAGCCGTCGGCGAAGTCCGTCAGGCTGGCCAGGATAAAAACGGCCAGGGCGGCATAGTCGCTCCCCGGAAAGCCCCAGTAGAGGATCACCAGGAACAGGGGGATCATGGCCACCCGCAGAAGGGTAAGCTTGTTGGCTGTATTCACGTCCCGGCCCCCTTACGCTTCGATCTCGCCGGTCAGATCTCCGTCCCGAGTCCCCGTCATGCGGACATTGACAAAGGTCCCCGCAGGGATGCTCCTGGCGGCGGTAAACCAGACCCGGCCGTCCACCTCCACCGAATCGGCATAGGTCCGGCCCGCGTAACAGCCCTCTTCGGCGTCAAAGCCCTCGCAGAGGACCTCCATCATCGTGCCCAGACGGCTTTCGTTATAGGCGTCCAGCACCCGGGACTGGAGCTCCACCAGGCGCTCCACCCGCTGTGCGGCCACCTCTTCCGGCACCTGATCCTCCATCTTGGCCGCCCGGGTGCCCTCTTCCCGGGAGTATTGGAACACGCCCGCCCGTTCAATGCCGGTCTCGGAGACAAACCCGCACAGCGCCTCGAACTCCTCCTCTCCCTCCCCGGGCAGGCCGCAGATGAGCGAGGTGCGCAGCACCAAGCCCGGGATGCGGCGGCGCAGTTCGGCCAGCATCCCGGTGAGCGTCTCCCGGGTTCCCCAGCGGCCCATGGACTTCAGGATCCGATCGTCACAGTGCTGGAGAGGAATGTCCAGATACTTGACGATCTTGGGCTCTGAAGCGATCACATCGATGAGCGCGTCGTCCAGGTGGTCGGGGTAGAGGTAGTGCAGCCGGATCCAGTAGAAGGGCAGCTTGCACAGCTCCCGCAGCAGCTCCGGGAGCCTGCGCTCCCCATAGAGATCCTTGCCGTAGGGGCCGATGTCCTGGGCGATCAGGATCAGTTCCCGGGTCCCTCCCTCGGCCAGGGCCCTGGCCTCGGCCAGAATGGACTCCATGGGACGGCTGCGGTAGCGGCCCCGGAGATAGGGGATAATGCAGAAGGCGCAGAAGTTGTCACAGCCCTCCGCGATCTTCAGAAAAGAGGTATAGGAAGGGGTGGTGATCATGCGCGCGCCCTCTTCGGTGGTGGCCGAGATGTCCCCGAAGTCCTGGAACCGCTCCCCCGCTGCCACGGCTTCCGCCGCCGCGACGACATGGTCATAGCTGCCGGTGCCCATGAGTCCGTCCACTTCAGGCAGCTCATCCAGCATCTCCGCCCGATAGCGCTGAGAGAGGCAGCCGCAGACCAGCAGTTTGCCCAGCCGCCCCGCCTTTTTCAGCTCCCCCAGCGCCAGGATATTCTCAATGGCCTCGCTTTTGGCGGCGTCAATGAACCCACAGGTGTTGAGCACAGCCACATCGGCCCCCTCCGGCTCTCCCGTGACGGTATGTCCGGCAGCCCGGCAGAGGGCCATCATCTGCTCGGTGTTGATGAGGTTCTTGGAGCAGCCAAGAGAGATAAAAGCGATTTTCAAAGTGAATTCTCCTTCAATGTTAATGGGGGCCCCGGCCTTTCCGCGCCGGACGAGGAGCCCGTCACTCCTCTTCGATCTCCGCGCCATAGCGGCGCAGCCCCTCCCTGATCTCATTCCAGCGGTAGCCCCGCCGGGCCAAGGCGTCGGACACCCGCTTGAGTTCCCGGGCGTCAGGGTCACGCCCCTTCAGGCGGCTGCGCAAAAAGGCGTCCACCCCCTCCTCCGGGGGCCGGGCCTCCTCCAGCGCGGCGTCCCACAGATCCCGGGGCACGCCCCGGCGAAAGAGCTCGTCCCGGACCTTCCGCTCCCCATAGCCCTTGGCGGAATAGTGGCGGGCCACCATCCCAGCGTACGCGGCGTCATTGAGGTATCCCAGCCCCTCCAGCCAGTCGGCGGCCTCTCCGGCCTGCTCCGGCGTGGCCAAAGGCGGTCTCTCCCGGTCTCTGGGCCGGGCGGTGAGCTTTTGGATCAGCTCACGCCGGGACAGAGGACGGGCGGAGATCAGATCGAGGGCCCTGTTCCTGACGGCGCTCGCTCCCGCGGCGGCGGTCAGGGCGTCAAAGGCATCCTCTGTGAGCTCCATCCCCGTATAGAGGGCGAAGGAGATCACCTCATTCTCACTGATCCGCAGGAGACTGCCGTCGTCCAGCCAGACCAGCCACCGCCCCTTCACCCGCTGAGACGGCTCCAGCTTACTGATCCGCATCCTCGAAATCCTCGGCGGACACATCCACCCCGCTGCTCCCGCCGCGGGATGCGGCAGCAGCGGGAGCAGCAGCGGCAGCCCCGGTCCGTGGGGCGGTTTTCCCGGGTGCGGCCAGCAGCTTGGCGGCGTTGGCCCGGATGTCGGCTTCCAACTGCTCAGCCACCTCCGGGTTTTCCTTCAGATACTGTTTGGCGGCGTCCCGGCCCTGGCCGATGCGCACCTCACCCATGGAGAACCAGGAGCCGGACTTCTGCACCAGGCCCAGCTGAACGCCCAGATCCACCAGCTCGCCGTCCTTTGCAATGCCCTGGCCGAACAGGATGTCGAACTCCGCCTGGCGGAAGGGCGGAGCCACCTTGTTCTTGACCACCTTGGCCCGGACATGGTTGCCGATCACCTCGCTGCCGTTTTTCAGAGACTCCACCCGGCGGATGTCGATCCGGACCGAGGCATAGAACTTCAGCGCCCGGCCGCCGGTGGTGACCTCCGGGTTGCCGTACATGACGCCCACCTTTTCCCGGAGCTGGTTGATAAAGATGACGATGCAGTTGGTCTTGGAAATGGAGCCGGCCAGTTTGCGGAGGGCCTGGCTCATCAGGCGGGCCAGCAGGCCCACGTGGCTGTCGCCCATGTCGCCCTCGATCTCGGCCCGGGGGGTGAGGGCGGCCACCGAGTCCACCACCACCACATCGATGGCGCCGGAGCGGACCAGGGCCTCGCAGATCTCCAGCCCCTGCTCGCCGGTGTCCGGCTGAGAGATGAGCATGGAGTCGATATCTACGCCCAGCGCCTTGGCATAGGCCGGGTCCAGGGCGTGCTCGGCGTCGATGAAGGCCACCTCGCCGCCCCGTTTCTGGGCCTCCGCCAGGATGTGAAGGGCCAGAGTGGTCTTACCGGAGGATTCCGGCCCGTAGATCTCAATGATGCGCCCCTTGGGCACACCGCCGATCCCCAGCGCGAAGTCCAGGGACAGCGAGCCGGTGGGGATGGACTCCACCACCACATGGGCGTTCTCTCCCAGGCGCATGACGGCGCCCTTGCCGAAGTCCTTCTCGATCTGGGCAAGGGCCGTGTCCAGCGCCTTCTTCTTGTCGGAAGCCTGGCCGGGCTGGGTGATCTGCATCTTCTTTTTTTCTGCCATAACGTCTGATCTCCTCTCAAAAAGGGGCCCGGCCTGGCCTTGCCCCGGGCTGTTTACTCGTTGATGGTGCCGGCTACCACTCGCCAGATCTCCTGGGTATCCTGAAAGCTGCGCACATCCTCATAGCCGTTCTTGCCCAGGATCCGCTCCACATCGGGGGCCTGGCCCATCCCTACTTCGAACAGCAGGGTGCCGCCCAGGCGGAGGGCCCCCTTCCACTTGGAGGCCACCGCCCGGTAGAAGTCCAGTCCGTCGTCTCCGCCGTCCAGGGCCTGATGGGGCTCATAGTCCCTGACCGACGCGTCCAGTCCCGCGATCTCTCCGGAAGGGATATAAGGCGGGTTGCATACGATCACGTCAAAGTCCCAGAGGGCGGGCAGGGGGGGGAGCTTGGCGTCGGCGGACAGACAGGTCACCCGGGCATTCAGGTCGCACCGGCGGATGTTCTGCTTGCACACCCGAAGCGCCCCTTCGGACAGATCGGCCAGCACCACCCGGCACTCGGGCACGTTGGCCGCCACCGCCAGTCCCACGCAGCCGCTGCCGGCACACAGATCCAGCACCCGGCAGCCCTCCCCCGCCGCCCGTGCGGCCAGGATGGCCTGCTCGGCCAAAACCTCGGTGTCCAGGCGGGGAATGAGTACGTCCCGGGAAATATCCAGGGGCAGGCCGTAAAACTCCCACTCCCCGATGATGTAAGCCACAGGCTCTCCCTCCAGACGCCGCTTGGCCAGCGCCCGGACCCGCTCCTCCACCGGATCGGAGGCGTAGAGGGACATGTCCCGGAAGAACTGCTCCCGATTCTTGTCGGCAGCATAGCACACGATCTCCCGCGCCTCCAGCTGGGCCGCCGGGATCCCCGCCGCTCTCAGCTGCCTGCGAACCTCCAGATAGAGGTTATTGTATGTGGTCGCCACGACCTCACCCCGCGTTTCTCTCTTCTCGCCGCTTTTACCAGCGGTCCGCGCCCTCCACCTGGGGCAGGACCTCGCGCAGCGCCCGGATCCCCACCTCGATCATGCTGTCGTCGGGCTCGAACGTGGTCCAGCGCTGGATGCCCATCCCGGGCGCCCGAATGAGGCGGCACAGCGCGCCGTCGTGCCCGCCCACATAGCGGTTGATCTCATAGGTAATGGCCACCACCACCGGCAGCAACAGCAGGTGCAGCCCCATCCGGGCAAAGGTGTTCTCCACATGGATGAAGGAAAACACGATGCTGGAGAGGAGGATGGACACAAAGATCACCACAAAGAGGAAGCTGGTGCCGCAGCGGGGATGGTGCTTGGGCTGAGCCCGGACGTTCTCCACTGTCAGGGGAAGGCCCTTTTCATAGCAGAAGATGGTCTTGTGCTCCGCGCCGTGATATTGGAACGTCCGGCGGATGTCCTTCAAATGGGAGCACAAAATAAGGTAACCCAGGAATATGACCACCCGCAGCAGGCCCTCCACCAGGTTTCTCCCCCACAGCGGAAATCCGGGAATAAAATGAAGGGCCGCGCCGCCCAGCGCCGTGGGCAGCAGGAAAAAGAGGAACACGGAAAACGCCATCCCCAGCACCATAGATGCGGTGAGGATCAAATTGTACATCTTCTCGCTCCCCAGCTTCCGCTCCAGCCACGCCTCAAATTTGGAGGGCTCCCCCCCCGATTCCTCATCCTCAGAGAAGAACTCGGCAGAATACATCAGCGCGCTGATGCCGTTGTACATGGAAGAGCAAAAGCCCACCACACCCCGGATCAGAGGCCAGGCGGTGAAGGGATGCCGGTCCTTCAGCAGCTTCCGGGGCCCGGTCTTGACCTCCAGTTCCCCATCCGGCTTGCGGACCACCACGGACTTCTTGTCCGGGCCCAGCATCATGATGCCCTCAATCAGGGCCTGTCCGCCGATCATAGTCTTGAACCCGGCCGCGGCGGTGAGCAGCAATCGTTTGAACATGCGGTATCTCCTTGTCCCCGCAGTGCAGGGGGTCATTTTCGCTCCATCGATTTCGACAGAACGTATTGTAACAGACCCGCACCTCATTTGCAAGGGGTGCGGGTCAAAAATAGAACTTATGTTCCAATTACCGTTTTCTTTCCCACGGGCAGGCGGATGGTGACGATACAGCCTCCGCCCTCGGCATTGCCGATGAGGAGCTCGCCTCCGTGCCTGGAGACGATCTCGTCGCACACTGCCAGGCCAATGCCGGAGCCCCGGGCCTTGGAGGAGCCCTTGTAGAATTTGGACTTCACGTGGGGCAGCTCATCCGCCGGGATCCCGTGACCGTAGTCCCGGATGGTGATGACCGCCCAGTCCTCCTCCTGCCGGATGGAGGCGTCGATGCGGCCGCCGCTGCCGCCGTGCTTGGCGGCGTTGTCCATAATGTTGCAGAACACCTGACGCAGCCGCTCAGGGTCGGCGTTCACGGGCGGGAAGTCCTCGTCGGACTCCTGATAGCGCAGCTCCAGGCCGTCCTTGCGGAAGAACTCCCGATAGGTGTATACCGCGTCCTCAAACTCCGCCTTCAGATCCACCGGCTCGATGGACAGGGTGAAGCGGCCGTCCTCAATGCGGGAGAACTCCAGCAGCTCCTCCACCATGTTGGTCAGCCTTCTCGCCTCGGAGACGATGATGCCCATGCCCTTTTTCACGTCGGAGGCGTCCCGCACTTCCCCGTTCATAATGGTCTCGGCCCAGCCGTTGATGGCGGTGAGGGGGGTGCGCAGCTCGTGGGAGACCGAAGAGATGAATTCCGACTTCATCTTCTCCGACTCGTTGATCCGGGCGGACATGTTGTTGATGGCGTCGGTGAGGTCGCCGATCTCATCGTCGTGCTGTTTCTCGATCTGGATGCCGTAGCTGCCCCCGGCAATGCGTTTGGTGATCTCGGTGATGTCGGAGACCGGCTCCACGATGGACTTGACAAAATAGAGGTTGGAGAAATACACCAGCGCCAGAATAGCCATCCCCACCGCCAGAGAGAGGACCACAATGACGGCCAGCTGGCGGTCCACCAGCCGCAGGGAGGTGACATAGCGAATGGCGGCCACGGGCTTTCCGTCGATGGTCAGGGGAGAACTCACCGCCATGATGTGCTCCCCGGTGGAGGGATCGTCCCCGGTCCACGGGGTGGTCTGAGGGTGCTCCGGGTCCAGCGCGCCGGCGATGTCCGGCGTGCCGGGGGCGCTGAAGGCGGCCAGGCCGAAGGAGGAAAAGCGGATAGACCCGGCGGTGTCCAAAAACTGCATCTCCATCACGTCTTTGCCCTCAAAGTTGTTGTTGACGTAAGTGAGCACGTGCTGATAATACTCGTTCTTCGTCCGGTAGTCGCTGAAAAACTCCACCGCGTATTCTGCCTTCACCTGGAGCCCGCTGGACATGGTGGCGTAGTAATAGCTCCCCATTGCCACGGAGAAGGCGGTGACCGCCAGCAAGATGACGAACAGCAGCACGCCGATGGAGTTGGTCATCCAACGCCTGCGAATTCCTTTGAACTTTGTCATAGCTCCGCCGCCTCCTTTCTCTGTGCGCCGCGCCGCGGTCTGATTTAAAATTCCCACTTGTATCCGCAGCCCCCACCGTGGTGAGATAGGACGGGTCCGTGGGCCCCGGCCCCACAAAGCTCCGTTTTGCGGGGACCCCTTTTTCAATCTGCCCGGTCGGAGTGAATCCGACCTGCGCGGTCCATCGTCGTTTCCGGCGGAGGTGGACCCGCGGCGCTCTGCGCCGTCCCATCTTCGATGGGGCCCCGGGGACGGCCCCCCGGAAAATTCAGAATCCCCACTTGTACCCGTAGCCCCACACCGTGGTGATATAGGACGGGTTCGTGGGGTCGTCCTCGATCTTGATGCGCAGGCGGCGGATGTTTACATCCACGATCTTCAGCTCGCCGAAGTAGTCCTTCCCCCACACCGCGTCCAGGATCTCTTCCCGGGAGAGGGCCTTTCCCGCATTGTCCATAAAGAGCTTGACAATGGAGTATTCCACCTGGGTCAGCTTGACCCGCTGTCCGTTCTTCTCCAGCGTCCGATTGCGGGTGTTGAGCAGGAACGGCGGCTGGCTGATCTCTCCGCTGTCCGCCGGCGTCTCCCCGCCGCCGGCCCGGCGGCAGAGGGCATCGATGCGGGCGGTGAGCTCCGCCGGGGAGAAGGGCTTGGTGACATAGTCGTCCGCGCCGGTCATCAAGCCGGTGACCTTGTCCATCTCCTGGGTCCTGGCGGTGAGCATGATGATGCCGATTCGGCTGTTGCTCCCCCGGATGCGCCGGCAGACCTCAAAGCCGTCCATATCCGGAAGCATGATATCCAGCAGAGCCACGCTGACATCGGGATTTTTCTTCAGCTGCTCCAGCGCCTCTTCTCCAGTGCCGGCCTCAATGGCCTCGTAACCGGCACGCTTGAGGTTGATGACCACAAAGGAGCGAATATTGGTCTCATCCTCCAGGACTAATACCTTTTTCACTTGGATTCTCCTTCCTAATGCAGTGATATTTCCCGCAAAGCCGGGTCAGCCCGCGGCAAACCAGTCGGTCTTGATGAGGGAAAACCGGTCTCGGATCTCCCGCTCGGAGAGGCTGTGATCCCAGCCGTCCCGGAACTCGGCAGCATAGATGGTGTTGGCCTCAGAGGCCCCTTCCAGCCCGTCCTCCGGGAAGAGGATAAACCGTCCCGGCATGGTGGCCCGGCTGATCCGGTTGCTGCCGGTGAGTTTGTAGATGGTGAGGAAGGGCTTAGGCTCCACGCTCTCGTCCCCCTCCCAGTAGGAAAAGGTCACCGCCCGCTCTCCCCCGCCGGGCAGATCGGAGCGGGTCAGGGTCACGTTGTCTCCCCACGCCTCGGGCAGGATGAAATACCACCCGTCCCGGTCGTTGTGGTAGGTGGTGAACACCGGATGGGCCACCCCCTGGGCGTCGAACTGGCGCCAGTGGATGAGCCAGAAATTCACCGCCGCGGTCGTGATCTTGTAATCGGGCAGAGGGACCGGCTGAGGCAGTTCCACAATCCCGTCGCCGTTGATGTCGCTGCCTGTGACCTGAGTATAGAAGCGGATGGTCTCCCCGCTCTCCCCGATAGCGGTATCCAGTGTGATGTTTTTCAGCCGCCCGTCCTGGCAGGTAAAAATATCGGTAATGGTGCCGTTTTCCTCATAGGCCGAAACCACAAAGAGGGCTGGCACCCGGCCCATCAGGTTCCCTGCGCGCACGCCGCCGTCCGCCACGGCGGTGATCCCGCCGGAGAGAGGGGCAGTCCCCACCATGGCAAGGCCGCCCTGATAGTCATAGAGCTCCGCCCTGGGGCCGCCCTCAGGCGGAGTGCGGAACACCACCAGCTCCTGCTGGCCGTCCTGGTCCAGATCGGAGAGCCTGTAGCTGTCGTAGTCGGTGCGGAGCAGCTCTTCTGCCTGTCCGGGGCCAATGGCATAGGCCGCCAGGGAGTGGACCTTGTCGCTCATCTGCCAGCTGACCACGATCTCCTGATAGGGCTCGTCATCCATCTGGGCATATTCCACACAGTTGATGGCGGTGCCCGCTCCTTCGATAACGGTGAGCGTCTCGTAGCCCTCGTCCGTCTGGTGGAACACACAGATCTTCATGGGCTTCTCTTCATTGGGGAATCGGAAAAAGGCGATGGCCTCCTGGATGCCGTCCCCGTCCAGGTCCTGAAGCTGCACCGACTGGATGAGCTCTCCCGACAGGGGGGCGGCGTACTCCCCGCCCTTGGCGATAAACTCACTGAGCCGCACCTGAAGCGCCTCGTAATCCTTGGAGGGGCGAGGTACGGTATAGAGCTCGTCCGCGCCCCGGAAGAAACAGCCTGTCAGTGTCAGGGCCAGCAGAAATGCCAGCAGCGCGGTTCGTTTTTTCATCTTGCCGCCCCCTTCCCGTAATTTCCCGCTTGCTTTCACCCGCAGAGCGGGCCCGCCAAACGACTGTTTGTTATTTTATCATATTTGCGAGGGAAATGGTATGCCTTCGAGAAAGATTTTGCAGAGAAAAGAACTCTGTCAAAGCTTGACCTTCACCACGCACTTCCGCACCGGGGCAGGCTGCCCCAGGGCGATGCAGGGGGCGTGGGCGTCACCGGGAAACAGCACGGTAAAGTTTTTCCCTCCCAAAGGAAATTTTACCGTCTCTCCCTCGTAAAAGCGGATGTCGTTCTCCGGTCTGGCCTCAAGTTCCCGGGCCATGGTCTCCAGAGGTGCCACCCCCATCAGTTCCTCCCCGCGCACCAGGTACTGGATGTCCGCATAGACCCGGTGGGCCTCCGGCACCGCGTCTGCGGGGTGCTTCGTGGTATACTCCTGAATGAGGGCAAAGACCTCATCACCGTCGATGTCCACCCGCCCCACAGGCAGTCCGGCCAGATCGGCTTCCGCCAAAAAGCGGAGCCCTCTGGCCAGGTTGGGATGGATTCCGGCATATTGTCCGGCGTGAGCCAGCGTATCATAAATCATAGGGATCGCTCCTTTCCGTTCCCGCCCATTATAGCGGTCTCCGGCACGCCGCACAAGGGCCCCGTGTTTTGCCCCTGTCAAAGAAACCGCCCCCCTCGTTCATCATTGAGAAAAGGCGTTTCGATTTTTCTCACTTTCCCGCTTTGCCTTTTTCCAGTTCGCCAAAAATCAGCTCCTCCCCTTGCATTTTTCTGTGCAACCAGATATGATTGTATCGTAATAAGAACCTTTGTTCATCAATAGAGAACAAAAGAAGGGAAGTCACACATGGAAAACGAGACCGACCCAAAGGTAAAGTCTCTGGCCAAGGCCATGCGGATCCTGGAGTGCTTCTCCGTGCGGGAGCCTGAGCTTGGCGTTACTGAGCTTGCCGAGCGCATGGGCGTTACCAAATCCAACGTGCATAATATTCTCTCCACGTTTCAGCAGCTGGGCTATCTGACGAAGATGCCCAACGGCAAATATGCCCTGGGGCTGAAAATGCTGGAGTACGCTTTCATCATCAACCAGCATCTGGGCTATCCCAAGGCTGTCTACGACATTCTCTACGACACCGCCGCCCTCACCGATGAGATCGTCTATTTCGGCCTGCCCTACGGCACCGAGGTCCTTTACCTCTATGTGGCCCACCCCAAGGCCAGGATGAATGATTTCCCCTACCGGGAGATCCTGGGAGAACGGGCTCCGCTGTGCGCCACCGGCATCGGGCGGGCCATCCTTGCACATCTTCCCGAAGGGGAGTGGCGCGCCCGCCTGCCGGAGCAGTTTGTCCGCTACACCCCCAACACCATGACGGATCCCGAAGAGATCTTGGAGGAGCTGGCCCGAACCCGCCGTCGGGGCTATGCCATTGACAACATGGAACGGGAGTCCGGCCTGCGGTGTGTGGGCGTGCCGGTCTACAACGCCGCCGGACAGCTGGTGGCCGGGATCAGCACCTCAGGCCCTGCCCATGTCATGACCGACGCCAAGCTCATTGAGTGTGCCAATATCCTTCACTCTGCGGCCCTGAAGATGCGGGAGCGCATCTATCACTGAGTTCCCGCCGCTCCCGCTCCGGAAGGCGGGAACGAAGCATACGCATTCTATAAAATAATTGAGGAGGATCACGCATCATGAAAAACTGGAAGAGACTGCTTGCACTGTCCCTGAGCGGCGCCATGCTCGCCGGCGCCCTGACCGCCTGCGGAGGCGGAAGCTCCACCACCCCGGCCCCTGCCGCGTCCGCCGCCCCGTCTGAAAGCGCCGCCGCTGCCGACAACGCGGGCGATCCCGTCAACCTGGTGTTCTCCATCGCCGCCGTCCCCACCGACGCCCACGGCGCCGCACAGAAGGTCTTTAAAGAGACTCTGGAGACAATCTCCGGCGGCAACATGACTGTGGAGTGCTATGACTCCGGCACCCTCTACGGTCAGGACACGGAACACGACGCCCTGAAAAACGGAGACGTAGACATGATCTACTCCTCCGCCTCCTGGCTCACCGACGGCTCCCCCTGGGTGAGCATGTTCACTGCCGGCTACGTATTCCAGAGCTATGACCACATGACCAAGGTCCTCAACGGCGACATCGGCAAGGAAGTCTTCCAGAAGATCGCCGACGAACAGGGCATCCTGCCTCTGGGCGCTTACTACCTGGGTACCCGCCAGATCTCCCTAAGTGAGGACCGCCAGATCAAGACCCCTGACGACCTCAAGGGCGTGAACCTCCGGATGCCCAATTCCGACGCCTGGGTGTTCCTGGGCAAGGCCATGGGCGCCAATCCCACTGCCATCGCCTTCAACGACCTGTACCTGGCCCTGCAGACCGGCACCGTGGACGGCCAGGACAATCCTCTGCCCACCGTGAAGTCCGCCAAGTTCTACGAGGTTCAGAAGTCCATCTCTCTGACCAATCACCTGGTAGACTCCGTGTGGCCCACCATCAATGTGGACACCTGGAACAAGCTCACCGACACCCAGAAGGGCTGGGTCATGGAGGCCGTCGAGGCCGGAAGGAAGGCCTGCGACGAGCAAAACCTGAAGACCGAGAGCGAGGTTCAGGACTTCCTCAAGGAGCAGGACCTGAAGATCTACGCCGCCGATGTGGCCGCCTTTGCCGATCACGTGCTGAACGCCTATCTGAACGACCCCGTCTCCGATGCCTGGGACAAGGATCTCCTCACTCAGATCCAGGAAATGGCCTGATTGTATTCGCCCTCCGGGAGGCTGGGACCAGAGCCCGGCCTCCCGGTCTTTCTTCTCCAGAAAGGAGCTGTACTGCTTGGAGGCACTAAAAAAAATCGCCCGTTTTTTCCGCAACTGTGTGGAGCTTTATATTCCACTTCTCTCCTTCTCCGCCCTCTTCCTGGTGTTCTGCTTTCAGGTCATCATGCGCTATCTGTTCAACAACCCACAGACCTGGACTCTGGAGGTGGAACAGATGTGCTTTCTGTGGCTGGTGCTCCTGGGCGCCTGCTTTGCCCAGCGGGAAAAAAGCCACGTCACCTTCACCCTGCTCTATGACAACCTGAGTGTAAGGGGCAAGGCGATCACCACCCTCATCGGCAACCTGATCATCGCCGTGACCTTCCTGGCCGCCGTGATCCCCTCCTTCCGCTATGTCTGGGGGCTTCAGGCCCGGGCTCAGGTCACCAGTATTTTGAAAATTTCCAAGACTGTGGTGTTCTTCCCCTTCGTCATCTTTCTGGTCATTATTCTGATCTACACCGTGCTGGACTGCTATGAGGAGATCATGGTCCTCCGCGGGGATGAGCACTATACCAAAAAGATGCTCAACGAGAGCAAGAGCGAGGCCGAGCTGGCCGTGGAGGCCTCTCTGGCACAGGAACCCTTGAATCTCCTGGACATCAACTACGGCTCCGCCGACACAAAGGAGGGAAAATGACATGCTGGAACACCTGCCTCTGATCCTCTTTCTGGCGGTTTTCGTCCTTATCTTCCTCCTGCGGATGCCCATCCCCACCGGCATGATCGCCGCCTGTCTCACCTATTTTGTCACCGACGCCCTGCTCAAGGGCGTGCCCGTGGGGGCAATGTTCCTGGGGGAGGGCGGTTCCCTCCACCTGGTGGCACAGAAAACCATCGAGCAGGTCTTTACCAACAACACCCTCATCGCGGTCCCACTTTTCATCTTTGCGGCCAACATCATGAACGCCGGCAAGATCACCGAATACGTCTTTGGCGTGTGTAAGGGTCTTGTGGGCCGGTTCCGGGGCGGTCTGGCCCACGTGAACGTGCTGGCCTCCCTGGTCTTTTCCGGCATGACCGGCTCCGCTGTGGCCGATGCCTCAGGCCTTGGCAAGATGGAGATCGACGCCATGCGGGCCGAGGGCTATGACGCCGGCTTCTCCTGCGCCATCACCGCCGCCTCCGCCACCATCGGCCCCATCTTCCCGCCCTCCATCCCCATGGTCATCTACTCCATGCTCACCGGTGCCTCCGTGGGCGCGCTCTTTATGGCAGGCATGGTCCCCGGTGTGCTGCTGGCCGTCGCGCTGTGCATCTATGTGGCCATTATAGCCGGTAAGCGTAAATATCCGAAAGATCCGCCCCCCAAGCTGTCCCCCTACCTCCGCTATCTGGTCCGGGCGCTCCCCGCCATGCTCACACCCGTCATCCTCCTCATCGGCATCTATACCGGCGTCATGACCCCCACCGAGGCGGGCGCCATCGCCGGGCTTTATGCCCTGCTGGTGGCCAGCCTGGGCTACCGGGTGCTGAAATGGGAGGGGCTCAAGCAGGTGCTCATCGACACAGTGAAATCCACCGGCTCGGTGTCCATCATGGTGGGCGCCGCCTCCGCCATCTCCTTCATCTTCGCCAAGGAGCAGATCGGCACCATTTTGGGCAACTGGCTGCTCACCGTCACCGGCAACAAATACATCTTCCTCTTACTGGTGAACCTCATCATCCTGGTCCTGGGCATGTTTGTGGACACCTCGGTCATCCAGCTGGTGATGATCCCCATCCTGTGGCCTGTGGCTCAGGCCCTGGACATCAACGTCATTCACTTCGGC
The DNA here is from genome assembly GCF_050313575.1 of Candidatus Pseudoscillospira sp. SGI.172. Taxonomy (NCBI): domain Bacteria; kingdom Bacillati; phylum Bacillota; class Clostridia; genus Candidatus Pseudoscillospira; species Candidatus Pseudoscillospira sp. SGI.172. Next base: position 15,017 of record NZ_JBNPLQ010000022.1, read on the forward strand.
CTGGTCATCGTCTTTAATATGATGGTGGGCCTGTCCACACCGCCCTTCGGCATGTGTCTCTTCATTACCTCCGGCATCTCCGGCACGCCGCTGAAGGACATCGTCAAGGAGATCTGGTGGCCCATTGTGGTCATGCTGATCGTCCTCTTTATCATTACTTTTATTCCGGAAGTGGTCCTGTTCCTGCCAAAAACCTTCGGCATGATGTGACCGCGCCCCGGACTGCGGCTGCGCAGCGGACGCGAATTGCTTTTGAGGAGAGATAACTATGCCTTTTTCCATCAACCCCGGCGTATGGCCGGTCATGATCACCCCCTACACCGATGACGACAAGCCGGACTTCAAGGCCATCGAAGGCCTTTGCAACTGGTACATCGAAAAGGGCTGCACCGGCATCTTTGCCGTGTGTCAGTCCTCCGAGATGGCCTTTCTCTCCCGGCAGGAAAAACTGGACATCGCCCGGGCCGTGGCCGAGACGGTGGACGGCCGCATCCAGGTCGTGGCCTCCGGCCACACCGCCGACGACAAGCCCACCCAGTTCCGGGAGATCGAGGACATGATGCAGATCCCGGGCATCGGCGCTTATGTGCTGGTGTCCAACCGGCTGGATCAAAAGCACGAAGGTGAGGAGGTTTTTCTCCGGAACGCCCGGGAGATCTTTGATCGCTTCCCCGAGATCGACTTCGGCATTTATGAGTGCCCCATGCCCTGGAAACGCCTGGTCTCCACCGAGTTTTTGAAGCAGGTGGCCCCCGAGGGGCGGATGGTCTTTTTGAAGGACACCTGCTGCGACTATGAACTCATCCGGGAGCGGCTCAAGGCCGTGGAGGGCACCCCGCTGAAAATTTTCAACGCCAACGCCCAGTCCTGGTTCGACAGCTACTGCCACGGCTCCGCCGGCTACAACGGCGTCATGGCCAACTTCCACCCCGACATTTACAAGTGGTGCTTCGACCACAGGGACGACCAACCGGAAAAGGCCCGCCTGGCGGCTGACTTCCTCACAGCTGCCGCCATGATCGAGATGCGCATCTACCCCTGCAGCGCCAAGTATCATCAGAGTCTGGCGGGCGTGCCCATGAACGTCTTTTCCCGCAGCGCCGACTGTGCCAAGCTGGACAAAAACGCCCGGGGTGAGGTGGAAAGCCTGATCCGCCTGGAAAACTATGTTCGCAAGGAGCTGGGGCTGCCGTGCTGAAAAAACCAAACATTTTGGTGGTGGGGTCCTTTATGATGGATCTCATCGCCTCCACCCGGCGGGCTCCGGGCTCCGGGGAGACCGTAGTGGGCCTCAAGTTCCAGACCGCCCCGGGCGGCAAGGGGGCCAACCAGGCAGTGCAGTGTGCCCGCCTGGGCGCTCGCGTCACCATGGTGGGTCAAGTGGGCGACGACGCCTTCGGAAAGGCCATGGTGGACACGGCCCGGGCTTCCGGCGTGGACGTCTCCCACGTCTCAGTGGACCCGAAAGAGTCCTCCGGCGTGGGGCATATCACCCTGGAGGTCACCGAACACGGCGCGCAGAACCGCATCACGGTCTGTCCCGGGGCCAACTTCACCCTCACGGTGGAGGACGTGGCCTGGCTCAAGGACGAGATCGGCCGCTACGACCTCCTCATGATACAGTTTGAACTGCCCATGGACGTCATTGAAACGGTGGCCGGTTGGGCCCGCGACGCAGGGGTGATCGTCATGATCAATCCCGCCCCCGCCGCCCCCATGTCTGAACGGCTCCTGGCCTGCACCACCTATCTCTCCCCCAACGAGCACGAGGCAGCCCAGCTGGCGGACCACCCCATCGACGTCTCCCACGGTGTGGATATGGCGGATGTGGCCGCCGTCTCCCGGGCGCTCCGGGCCAGGGGGGTGAAAAACCTGATCATCACGCTGGGAGAGAACGGCTCCATTGCCGCCGGGGAGGACGGCATCCACCACACGCCCTGTGTCAGGATGCCCCATGTGGCAGACCCCACCGCCGCCGGCGACTCCTTTGTGGCCGCCTTCTGCACCGGACTCACCGCCGGACTGCCCCAGGGGGAGGCCCTGGCCTTTGCCAGCCACGCCGCTGCCCTCACCGTTTCCCGGATGGGGGCCATGCCCAGTCTGCCCACGGTGGACGAAGTGCAGGCCCTGCTCACAGAGCGGAAGTACGCCGGCTTTGATCCCCGGATTTTGGACGCGCTGAAATGAGGCCCGATCCCCTCACCAAGGAGTGATGTTATGATGAACGCCGAAAGCAAAAAGGCAGTAGAACACTTTTTCTCCTCCGTCAGGACGGAGTTCAACGCCTTCCTGGACGCCCGCCGTCCGGAGGAGTATGAAGCCGCCCTGTCCCTCATCCGCACCTGTCAGGCCGGGGGCGGCCGGGTCCACATCACCGGCATCGGCAAGCCCGGCCACGTGGCCGCTTACCTGGCCTCCCTGCTCTCCTCCACCGGCACTCCCACCTACTTTCTCCACGGTACCGAGGCCGTCCACGGCTCCTGCGGCCAGCTGATGGCCGGGGACGTGGTCATCGCCATCTCCAACTCCGGAGAGACCACGGAACTCAAATCCACCGTACTGGCCGTGAAAAACAACGGCTGCAAGGTCATCGCCGTCACCGGGAACCCCGATTCCTGGCTGGCCCGGGAGGGAGACGCGGTGCTGCTGGCGGGCGTCTCCGAGGAGGGAGGGCCGCTCAACCGGGCCCCCCGCAACTCCATTCTGGCCGAGGTGCTCACCCTCCAGGCTCTGTCCGTGGCCCTTCAGGCCGACGGCGGGCAGACCCCTCAGCAATATGTTCGCTGCCACCCCGGCGGAGCGCTGGGCCAGCTTCGGGAAGGAGAGATCAAATCATGCTCACCGGAGCGCTGATCCACCCGGATCTCATGCGGGTGCTCTCCCTCTGCGGCCATGGGGACAAGATCCTCATCGCCGACGGCAACTACCCTCTGGACTCCAGGACCGCCGGGGCCGAGAAGGTCTATCTGGGTCTCACCCCCGGCCTGCCCGCCGTCACCGACGTCCTGGCCGCCCTCCAGTCCGCCGCCCACTTTGAGCAGGCGGAGGTCATGGACCCGGGCGACGGCTCCATCCCCCCCATTTTTGGGGAGTTCACCCGGATGCTGGGCGGGATGGAGCTGAAAAAACTGGGCCGGTATCAATTCTACGACGCCTGCTGTGAAAAGGGCGTCAAGCTGGCCGTCTCCACCGGTGAAGGCCGGGTCTTTGCCAATCTGCTTCTCACCGTAGGCGTTGCATAATTCAGGAAGCCCCGCTGTTGGCCAAACATCAACAGCGGGGCTTCTCATAAGCAAGCCTTATTTTATAAGATGGAGTCCTCTCTCCCCCACCTCAACGCTTCCGTCTTTCAACGAAATATAGGGGGAGAATTCGGCGGTATCCTCTCCGCGGGTGAAAGAGACGGTGACATCGGAAAAAATATCGCTGATATTGCACTGGATCAGGAAGGGGCCGCATTCGCTCTCTTCAAACACCAGCGCAGGCGTTTCCGCCTCGATGTCGTTTTTGTACAACTTCAGATCCATATCCGAATATCTGGGGATGACCAAATAGTATTCACCATCGGAAAAATAGTGGGTGGGCACATGGCCGCTGCCCACATAGCGGTCCAGATAGGACGGGAGCTCCGTTAAGTCGTCGTACCCCACCCAGGCCACGGCATAAAGCTGATCGCCGGCAAAGGGGATCGCCTCCGTTTTACTGCCCGCCATCGGTGTCTCCAGACCTGGCTCAGAAGTCTCCAGACTGGGCTCAGGCGTCCCAAAACTTGCCCCCGGCGCCTGACGGCATCCTGGCAGCAACATCAGCAGCCCCAATGCCGCCGCAGATCTCACCGCTTTTTTCATGATTCCCCTCCCGTCCAAATCAGGCTTACCCCCGCATCGCTCCCACGCGGATTTCTTTTCCCTATCATACCGCTGGCCCACCCTCTTTGCAAGGGTCCGTATTCCGGGCCTCTGTCTCCGGCTGTTTCAACAGAAAAGGCGCGGGAAATAAAATTTCCTGCGCCTTTTCTCATAACCAAACGCGGAAGAGCTGCGGCCCTTACTTCCGGCCCAGCTCGTCCACTTTCATGACGGCGGCATAGACCTCGTCGGGGGTGATGTCCGCCCGGACGTTCTTGGTGGACTGGGTGGCCACACAGGCCGCCTCGGCCACCTTGCGGATCTCCTCTTCCTTCACCTCGGCGATACCCAAATCGGCCAGCTTGGTGGGCAGACCCACCGCCTTGCAGAAGCCGAACACCTCGTCCCACTCCTCCTGGGGGGCCTTCTCCAGCAGGAGCTGGCACAGCAGGCCGTAGGCTACCTTCTCGCCGTGGTACATGCCGTGGGCGGCGGGGACGTAGGCAAAACCGTCGTTGATGGCGTGAGCCGCAGCCAGGCCGCCGCTTTCAAAGCCGATGCCGGAGAGGTAAATGCTGGCCTCCACCACGTTTTCCAGGTGCTGGTCGCTCTCCTGGCGCTTCACCGCCTCCAGTGCGGCCACACCGTCCTGGATCAGCAGATCGTAGCAGAGCCTGCTCATCATGTACGCGGTGTTGGAGCACAGGCCCCGGGCCATGCTCTTGGCGCCCGAGCGCTTGCAGGCCCGGGTCTCAAACCAGGTGGCCAGAGCGTCGCCCATGCCGGCGGTCAGCAGTCGGGCGGGAGCGTGGGCGATGACGTCGGTATCCACCAGCACCAGGTCGGGGTTGTGCTTGGTGAGCAGGGCCTTGACCACCACGCCCGCCTCGTTGTAGATGACGGCCACGCCGGAGCAGGGCGCGTCGTTGGAGGCCACGGTGGGGATGATGACCACCGGCTTGCCGCCCAGGTTCTCGGCGGAAGCCTTGGCGGTGTCGATGACCTTGCCGCCGCCCGCGCCCACCATCACGTCGCAGCCGGCCTTCTCAAACTCCTCCATGACCCGGCTGATCTCCGCCTTGGAGCACTCACCATTGAAGTCGCAGAAAACATACTCTTTCTCCACCGATCGGAGGGACTCCTCCATCACGGTGCCGATGCGCTTGCGGGTGTTGGCGGAACAGAGAATGAAAAACTTGTTCCCCATCTTTTTCACATTCATGCCCAGTTTGGACAGCTCGCCCGCCCCCTGGGTATACTTTCCCGGGGCCTTGATGCCGATTGACATAAAAACGCTCCCTTTTCTTTCTATTTTGAATTGAAAATATTCATTTTAACCGAATTACCGTGATTATTTTAGCATTGCACCCCATGGGTGTCAAGAAAAGAAGCGCCGAAAGGTTCCGCCGCACGGCGTCCGGTTCAAAGGGCCCCGGCCGCCTCGTTTTTCTCTTCGGCTCCGCCTGGGTGGCTGGGCAGGAGAAGCGTCACCTGCTCCACCAGTTCCTCTTCGCTGATGGGCATCTCACTTTCCAGCCACCAGCGGACCACCGACAGCAAAGCTCCGGAATAATACCGCGCCGCAGACTGGGCCATCCGTTCCCGGCCGGCGTAAAAGCCCTCTGCCTCAAACCGGCTCTCCAGCCACTGGGTCACCGCGTCCTCCACCAGCCACAGCTCGGTGCTGCCGCCCTTCAGCCCGGAGAGATAGACCTGCCGGTTCCGTTTCAGAAAGGACAGGGCGCTGTGGAACTCCGCCAGCAGATACCCCCGGGTCCCCGTCTGGCCCCCGATGCCCTCCTGCTCGGCCTCGAAAGAGCGGCGCAGTTCGGCCAGCACATAGCGCAAAAGTGCATTTTTATCTTCAAAATGGGCGTAAAACGTAGTGCGGTGCACCCTGGCACGCTGGCAGACATCCACCACCGAGATCTCCCGAAAGGGCCTCTCCGACATCAATTCCAGCAGCGCCTCCGACAGATGCTGTTTGCTCCTGCGCTGGCGCAGATCCTCCACAGGGGGCTTTCCCGTCTTTACCACGCCCCATCACTTCCTTTCCGCCGGATTGTACCACATTTTTCTTTTTGTTTCAAGATACGCAACAGGTGTTCCGAATTCTCTTTCTTTCCGGACGGCTGCCCCTTGCCCCGCTCCCTCCATTCCGGTATAATAGAAGCAAATCAAATCTGCCGGGCACGTTTTCTCCGCTCACCTCCGCGCCCCGCAGCCGGAAATTCGAGAGGAGCTGCAAGCGATGCGTATTGTTGTCATTGACGGCCAGGGCGGCGGACTGGGGGCCAGTCTGGTGTCCCGTCTGAAGGCCCGGCTGGGCCCTTCCGTTCAGATATGGGGGGTGGGGACCAACGCCATGGCCACCTCCGCCATGCTCAAGGCAGGAGCCGACAAAGGGGCCACCGGAGAAAACGCCGCCTGCTGGAACGCCGGCCGGGCCGATCTCATCATGGGGCCCATCGGCCTGCTGGCGGCCAACTCCCTTATGGGAGAGATCAGCCCCGCCATCGCCGCCGCCGTTTCCGCCGCCCCCGCCCGCCGCATTCTGGTCCCCGTGTCCAGTTGCGGCATCCTGGTGGCCGGAAGCGAGAACTGCCGGCTGGAGGATGCCCTGACCAGCGCGGTGGAGCTGGCCGCCGGGGAGGTGTCCGGCCGATGAGTGCTCTCGCCAACATTTTGAAGCTCCACGCCAGACGTTACCCGGCCATGGAGAGCCGGGACTACGCAAAGCTCCTCTATCAAAGCGAGTTCGGCCCCGGCCATCTGGTGGCCGAGGGGGACGCCCTCCCTTTTCTCCGCGAGGAATTTGCCCGGGCACAGACTGAGGGCTACGTCCCCGCCTACACCGTGGAAGCCATCGGGGACGGGCTGTGCCGCTGCCACCTGGACCCCAAGCGGCTGACGGAGGAGGATCTTCCCCTGCTGGCCCGCTGCTTTGCCCTCTCCGCCCGCCCCCGGGGTTCCGGCCGGGGGCTCTGGGAAAAGCTGGGACTCCTGTCCGGGCTCGCCTGGGCCGGACAGCTTCCCCTGGACTGCGCCGAACTGGACGACTTTCTCGCCGAATACGACGGGGCGGGCTGCCCCCCGCTGCACCACAGCGAGGCTTACGACAGCGCCTACCGCCCCCACTACCGGGTGATCGACCGGGATCTCTCCTGCTACGCCCCCGCCCTGCGGGCCATCGACCGGACGCTGCGGGAGACCGACGGTGCGGTGGTGGTGGCGGTGGACGGACGCTGCGCCGCGGGCAAGACCACCTTTGCCGCCCGGCTGGCCCAGCTCTTCGAGTGCAATGTTTTCCACATGGACGACTACTTTCTCCCGCCGGAAAAACGCACCCCCGAACGGCTGTCCGCCCCCGGGGGGAACGTGGACTATGAGCGGGCGGCCCAGGAGCTCTTTGCCCCTCTCTCCCGGGGAGAGGCCGTGACCGTCCGCCCCTTCGACTGCTCCACCGGGGGATTCCGCCCCCCGGTGACCACCCTCTTCCGCCGCCTGAGCATTGTGGAGGGGAGCTATGCCCTCCACCCCGCTTTGGCCGGATACAGCGGGCTCCACCTCTTTCTCACCTGCGACGCCGCCGTCCAGCTCTCCCGCCTGGAGCGGCGGGAGACCCCCGAGAGTCTGGAGCGGTTCCGGGAAAAGTGGATCCCTCTGGAGGAGGCCTACCTTGCGGGTCTTCACATCTCCGACCAGTGCGATGTGACGTTGGACACCTCCCGGCTGCCCACTGGGGGAGGCGCGCGATGACAGAGCGGGAGCGGATGCTGGCCGGTCAGCGCTACCGGGCCGACGATCCCGAGCTGAAGGCCGCCCACACCCGCAGGTACCGGCTGGTTTCCCGCATCAACGCCGCCCCGGCGCGGGAGGAACTGCTCTCCCTCTTTCAGGAGCTGCTGGGTGCAATGGGGGAGGGCTCCTGAGTGGAGCCGCCCTTTCACTGCGATTACGGAAGCCACATTTCTCTGGGGAAAAACTGCTGCTTCAACTGCGGCTGCATTCTGCTGGACGTGTGTGACATCACCCTGGGGGACAATGTGCTTCTGGCTCCCAGAGCGTGCATTTTTACGGCCACCCACCCCATCGACGCCGCGGTCCGGAACAGCGGATCGGAATACGGAAAGCCCGTGCGGATCGGAAACAGTGTTTGGATCGGCGGGAACACCGTCATCAACCCGGGGGTCACCATCGGCGACGGAACCATTGTGGGCTCAGGCTCCGTGGTGACCAAAAACCTGCCCGGGGGCGTCATTGCCGCAGGAAACCCCTGCCGCGTCCTCCGCCCCATCACGGAGGAGGATCGGAAGGATTGGGAAGATAGGGCCGGGCAGTATTGGAGGGAGCATCCCTGATGCGCCGCGTCTTTTCTTGACTTTTTCTGCCCCGATTGGTAAAATAAGCAGGAAAACAAGCTGCCACGAAGGCAGCTTCCGCAATTTTTTTCTGTTGTTATTCTTTATTTTGGAACGTCAAACGCCACGAAGGCAGGTCCGCAGGAAGCGGGCACTGTTTTCGCGGCGTTTTTTGACGGAAAGGAGCTCTCTTCCATGAAACGATCCTCCACCCGCCGCCTGGTGATGGCGGCCCTCTGCGTGGCGCTGGGCGTGGTCCTGCCCATGGCCTTCCACTCCGTCCCCCGGGGCGGCAGCATCTTCCTGCCCATGCATATTCCCGTGTTGCTGTGCGGTCTGGCCTGCGGCTGGCCCTACGGCCTGGCCTGCGGAGTGCTGGCCCCCCTGTGTTCCAGCCTCATCACCGGGATGCCCCCCGCGGCCTATCTGCCCTCCATGCTCTGCGAACTGGCCGCCTACGGGCTCATCTCCGGTCTGCTGGCCCGATTCCTCCACACCGGCCGCCGGAGCGTCGACCTCTACCTCCAGCTCATCGGTGCCATGCTCATCGGCCGGGTGGTCTACGGGGTGATGAACGCCCTGGTCTTTTCCGCCGGGGAGTACTCCATGGCTGTCTTCCTCTCCGGCGCATTCGTCACGGCGCTGCCCGGCATCGTCATCCAGCTGGTGGTCCTCCCCCCGTTGGTGCTGCTGCTGGAAAAAGCCCGGCTGCTGGAAAGCCCCTACGCCGTCGCCGCGTGATCTTTCGTTTCCCTCCAAAACAGCTCGGCCCGCCGTCCATCCGGACGGCGGGCCGAGCTGTCTTTACTCCTTGCTTTTCAGCGCCCGGGTGGCGTTGAGAATGGCCAGGACGCTCACCCCCACATCGGCAAAGACCGCCTCCCACAGGTTGGCCACGCCGAACAGCCCCATGATCAGGAACACCGCCTTCACGCCCAGGGCAAAAATGATATTCTGACGGGCAATGGACAGGGTCCGCCGGGCAATGGAAATGGCGGCGGCGATCTTGGAGGGCTTATCGTCCATGAGCACCACGTCGGCGGCCTCGATGGCGGCGTCGCTCCCCAGAGCCCCCATGGCGATGCCCACGTCGGAGCGGGAGAGAACGGGGGCGTCGTTGATGCCGTCTCCCACAAAGGCCAGAGTGCCCTTGGGGCTCTTCTCCGCCAGCAGCCGCTCCACCCGGTCCACTTTATCGGCGGGGAGAAGCTGGGCGTGGACCTCGTCCAGCCCCAGCTCCCGGCCCACCGCCTCGCCCACGGTCTGGGCGTCCCCGGTGAGCATGACGGTCCGCCGGATCCCGGCGCGCTTCAGCGCGGCAATAGCCTCCCGTGCGTCGGGCTTGATCTCGTCGGAAATGACGATGTGGCCCAGGTACTCCCCCCGGAACGCCACATGGACGGTGGTACCCACGTGATGGCAGGGGTGCCAGGAGGCCCCCACCTCCTCCATGAGCCTGTCGTTGCCCACGTAAACCGGCCGGCCGTCCACTTCAGCCTTCACCCCCCGGCCGGCCAGCTCTTCCACTCCGGTCACCCGGCCCTCCTCGATGTCCAGGCCGTAGGCCTCCCGGAGAGAGCGGGCGATGGGGTGGGTGGAGTAGCTCTCGGCCAGCGCGGCCAGCTCCAGAAGCCGGGCCTCGGAGCACTCGTCCGGATGGATAGCGGTGACGTTGAACACGCCCCGGGTAAGGGTTCCGGTCTTGTCAAAAACCACGGTCTCGGTGCGGGCCAGCGCCTCCAGATAGTTGCTCCCCTTCACCAGCACCCCCTGCCGGGAGGCTCCGCCGATGCCCCCGAAAAAGGTGAGGGGCACCGAGATCACCAATGCGCAGGGGCAGGAGATGACCAGGAAAATGAGGGCCTGTTCCAGCCATTTGGCCCAATCCCCGCCGGTAATGAGGGGCGGCAGCACCGCCAGCAGGACAGCGCTCCCCACCACCACGGGGGTGTACCAGCGGGCAAAGCGGGTGATGAATTGCTCCGACCGGGCCTTCCGGCTCCCAGCATTCTCCACCAGGTCCAGGATCTTTGCCACGGTGGAGTCTCCGAACTCCTTGGTGGTCCGCACCCGGAGCACCCCGGTGAGGTTGACGCAGCCCGAGATCACATCGTCCCCGGGCTGGATGTCCCGGGGCAGGGACTCGCCAGTGAGGGCGGCGGTGTTCAGGGTGGAGACCCCCTCCAGCACCACGCCGTCCAGAGGCACCCGCTCGCCGGGGCGGATGACGATGGTCTCCCCCACCGTCACATCCTCCGGATCCACCCGCCGGGTGCTCCCGTTTTCTTCCAAATTGGCATAGTCGGGGCGGATATCCATCAGCGCCGCAATGGACTGCCGGGAGCGGCCCACCGCCCAGCTCTGGAAGAACTCGCCCACCTGATAGAAGAGCATGACGAACACGCTCTCCGGATACTCCCCAATGGCCAGCGCCCCCAGGGTGGCCAGGGCCATGAGGAAGTTCTCGTCAAAGACCTGCCCGTGGGCGATATTGCGCGCCGCCCGCCAGAGGATGTCCCAGCCGATGACAAGATAAGGCACCAGAAACACGGTCAGGACTGCCCACCCGGGCAGAGACACCGCACGGGTCAGCCCCTCCGCCGCCCCGAACAGGACGGCGGAGACGGCAATACGCGTCAGCATTTTTTTCTGTTTCGGGGTCATCCCGATCCCTCCTTATAAGAATGGTAAAAAAAGCCGCGCCGGAGACTCCTTTCCTCTGGCGCGGCGGGCCGTTACCGTTCGATCACGCAGTCGGGCTCTATCCGCTTGCAGACCTTCACCACCTGATCCATGATCTCGTCAAACCGGGTGTCTTCTGCCTCGATGGTCAGCTTCTGCTGCAAAAAGCTCACGGTGGCGGCGGTGACGCCGTCGAGCTTGTTGATGGCGTCTTCCATTTTGGCCGCGCAGTTGGCACAGTCCAGATCACTGAGCTTGTAGCGCTTCTTCATTGGATTCTCCCCCTTTATTCTCCCACGTGCTCCATGCCCTGATCCAGGATGGTGCGCACGTGGCTGTCGGCCAGGGAATAAAATACGGTCTTGCCCTCCCGGCGGTACTTTACCAGTTTGGACTGCTTGAGCGCCCGGAGCTGGTGGGAGATGGCAGACTGGGTCATCCCCAGGAGCTGGGCGATGTCGCACACGCACATCTCCGATTCAAAGAGGACATACAAAATCTTGATGCGGGTGGAGTCGGCAAAAATGCGGAACAGATCGGCCAGATCATACAGGGTCTCATCGTCCGGCATGTTTCCCTTCACCTGCTCCACCACGTCCTCGTGGACATGGATAAATTCACAGCGCTCCGGCTCCAGCAGCTCGTCGTCTTCCATACGATTCCCTCCCGATTCAATATATGAGCTATTGTTCACATGTTTTATTATACTCATTTTATAGGGTTTGTCAAGGCGGTTAAAAAATATTTTTCCCGTTGAATTTTCAACAGACAAAACCATAGTTTTATAGTATGATATGCACAGTGAATGGCGGGGGCTTCCGCCGGACATACTCAATCAAACGGATTCTATGAAAGGAGCGATCCCGATGGTCAACATCCAGAAAGCCGCCGTCATCGGCTGTGGGTTCGTGGGTTCCTCCACCGCCTTTGCCATGATGCAGACAGGTGTTTTTTCCGAACTGGTCCTCATCGACGTCAACCGTGACAAGGCCGAGGGAGAGGCCATGGATCTCTCTCACGGACTCCCCTTTACCAGGCCCATGAAGATCCACGCGGGGGACTACCCAGATTTAAAGGACTGCGCCCTCATCGTCATCACCGCCGGAGCCAATCAAAAGCCCGACGAGACCCGGTTGGATCTGGTCCACAAAAACGTGGCCATCTTTAAGGCCATTATTCCCGAGATCGTCCGGTATAACCGGGAGGCCATCCTCCTGGTGGTCTCCAACCCGGTGGATATTCTCACCTACGCCGCCCAGAAGCTCTCCGGGCTGCCCAAAAACCAGGTCATCGGCTCGGGCACCGTGCTGGACACCGCCCGGCTCAAATATCTGCTGGGCGAGCACCTGGGGATCGACAGCCGCAGCGTCCACGCTTTCATCATCGGCGAGCACGGCGACAGTGAGCTGGCCGTGTGGAGCGGAGCCAACGTCTCCGGGGTGGATCTGGACCACTTCTGCGAGCTGTGCGGCCACACCCGGCACCGGGAGAACATGGAGCGTATCTACCAGGACGTGCGGGACTCGGCCTACGAGATCATTGAAAAGAAGGGGGCGACCTACTATGGGATCGCCGCCGCCGTGGCCCGCATCGCCCAGTGCATCGTGCGGGATGAGCACTCCGTGCTCCCTGTGTCCACCAACCTCCATGGCCTCTACGGCGTAAAGGATCTGTGCATGAGCGTGCCGGCGGTCGTGGGCCGGCACGGCGTGGAAAAAGTGCTGGAGATCGAGCTGAGTGCGGAAGAGCGGGAGGAATTCCTCCGCTCCGCCGTCACTCTGGGGGAGATTGCCCAGTCTCTCAAGCTGTAAGCAGGCCTGTTCCACCCAAAAAACAGCCCCGAACCGGTTCAGCCGGTTCGGGGCTTTCTCTCAAATTTCGCCGCGATCCTCCCGGATCAGCAGCTTCAGCGCTTCCACGCCCACCTCGATGGCAGCGGTGAGGTCGTGGCTCTCCTTCTGATCCAGCCCGGCTGCCTCCCGCTCCTGATTCCAGATGACGTGGAAGCAGGAGCCGCACCGCACGCCCAGGGCGGCGGCACAGCAGAAGAGCGCGGCCGACTCCATCTCGGAGGCCAGGACCCCCAGCCGCTTCCACGCCTCCCACTTGGCCAGCAGTTCGTAACTCACCGGCATCCGCCCGGGGTCATGCTGGCCGTAAAAAGAGTCCTTGCACTGTACCACACCGGCATGCCAGGGTTTGCCCAGCGCCTTGGCCGCCCGGACCAGGGCGTCCTGCACCCGGTAGTCGGACACCGCCGGAAATTCAATGGGCGCATACTCCCGGCTGGCTCCCTCGTGCCGGATGGCGCCGGTGGCGATGACCACGTCGTCGGACTGCACCGGCAGAGCGATTCCCCCACAGGTGCCCACCCGAATAAAGGTATCCGCACCGATATTGTGGAGCTCCTCCATGGCGATGACGGCAGAGGGCCCGCCGATGCCGGTGGAGCAGACCGAAACCTTCTCTCCCAGGAGCGTCCCGGTGTAAACGGTGTACTCCCGATTGGCTTGGACCTTGCGGGCGTCGTCAAACCAGGCGGCGATCTTCTCGCATCGGCCCGGGTCCCCGGGAAGAAGGCAATACCGGCCCACATCCCCCTCTTTACACTGAATATGGAACTGCAGCTCGTGCTCCTGCATATGGGTCACCTCATTTATTTTTTGAAGAATTGTCAAATCAGTATACCTCATTTTCGGTCCCTTTGCAAGTTTCTCACAAAACAGCGGCGTGTTTTGTAACCTTTTGTTGTTGTTTTTTTCTCCACCTTCCAGTAAAATAATTGAGCCGCTTCGATATGGAAGGAACGATACCATGAAAAAAACCTTTATTTTGTGTCTCCTGACTCTGCTCATAGGCGCCGCCCTGGGCTGGGGCGTGGGGCAGTTTGCCAATCCCGCCCTCTCCCGCGCCGCCTCCCCCGCCGCATTGATCACAGCCCCGGCCTCCGCCGCCCCCCAGGCCGCTCTGGACCAGGGGGACAACGGCCCCCTGCTGGAACGGGGGCAGGCCGTTCTGAAGGCCATGAAGGCGCGGGACTATCCGGCTCTGGCCGCGCTGGCCCACCCGGAGAAGGGCGTGCGCTTCACCCCCTACTCCACCGTGGATCCCGACAGCGATCTGGAGCTCACCTCCGAGCGCCTTGCCGCCGCCGGGGAGGACAGCCGCGCCTACACCTGGGGGATCTCCGACGGAAAGGGCTCCCCTCTGGTCTACACCATCCCGGATTATTTCGCCCTCTTTGTGTTCAATGCCGACTATACCACCGCCCCCCTCATCGGCGTGGATACGGTGCTGGAGTCCGGCAACGCGCTGGAAAACGCCTCCGACGCATACCCCGAGGGCCGGTATGTGGAATACCACTTTCCCGGTCTCGTGCCGGAAAACCAGGGTTTTGACTGGTGCTCTCTGAAGCTGGTGTTTGAAGTGTGGGAAAACGACTGGTACCTCACCGGCGTCATCCACAGCCAGTGGACCATCTGACCCTCTCCCCCACCCGCCGGGTGGGGGAATTTTTTCCTTCCGCAGGCCTCTTCCGGGCTTCTCATATAGGAAGAGAGAACGGCCGTTTTTGCTTGTTAAATTGCCTATACCTTCCGTCTCTTTCTGAGCCATTTTGTGTATTTCGTCAAAAAACTCCTTTCAAAGGGTTTAAAATCGGGTAAGAGCTTGCAAAATGAACACTAAGTTGATAAAATTGCGTCGTTGTCTAAAGAGTGGGGCGCTGCCCCGAAACGCAAAAAGGAGTTGGATAGAAATTGCAAATTGAAAACCTCTTCTGGATCGGCTTTGTCGGTTCCGTGGTGGCACTGCTCTTCGCCGTGCTGCAGGCCCGCAAAGTTATGAAGTTCTCCGAGGGAACTGAGCTCATGCAGAAGATCGCCTCCTCCATCCGCAAGGGCGCGAATGCCTATCTCAAGCGCCAGTACACCACCGTGGTCAAGATTTTTGCTGTGGTCTTTGTGATCCTGCTGATCCTGGCCTTCAACGGTATGCTGGACAACTTCTTCATTCCCTTCGCCTTCCTCACCGGCGGTATCTACTCCGCCCTGTCCGGATTCATCGGGATGAAGATCGCCACCAACGCCAACGCCCGTACCGCCAACGCCGCTCACGAAAGCCTGAACCGCGGCCTGAACGTGGCTTTCTCTTCCGGCACCGTCATGGGCTTCACCGTGGTTGGCCTGGGCCTGCTGGACGTGACTGTGTGGTTCCACATCCTGCGCTATGTCGCCGGCTATGACGCCGCTCAGATCGCACAGACCATGGTCATGTTCGGCATGGGCGCCTCCTTCATGGCTCTGTTCGCCCGTGTGGGCGGCGGCATCTTCACCAAGGCCGCCGACGTGGGCGCCGACCTGGTGGGCAAGGTCGAGGCCGGCATCCCCGAGGATGACCCCCGCAACCCCGCCACCATCGCCGACAACGTTGGCGACAATGTGGGCGACGTGGCCGGCATGGGCGCCGACCTTTACGAGTCCTACGTGGGCTCCATTCTCGCCACCTTCGCCCTGGGTGCCACCGCCTTCACCGCCGACGGCATGGGCTGGAACGCCATGCTGCTGCCTCTGGCCGTGGCCGTGGTGGGCGTGATCTGCTCCCTCATAGGCTCCTTCCTGGTCCGCACGGAGGAGAACGCCACTCAGCTGTCTCTGCTGAAGACCCTCCGCAAGGGCACCTACACCGCCGCTGTTCTGGCCGCCGTTGTGGCCGCTCCCCTGACCTACTTCCTGATGGGTTCCTGGGGCGCCTATATCTCCATCCTGGCCGGTCTGATCGCCGGCTGTGCCATCGGCTACTTCACCGAGTATTTCACTTCCGACACCTATAAGCCCACTCAGACTCTGGCTGACTCCACCGAGACCGGCGCCGCCACCACCATCATCGGCGGTCTGTCCTTGGGTATGAACTCCACCGCGGCCCCCATTGTCATTATCTCCATCGCCATCATCGTGGCCTTCCTGGCCGCCGGAGGCTCTCTGCACACCGCCAGCGCCGCCTATGAGGCCAGCTTCGCCAAGGGCCTCTACGGCATCGGCATCGCCGCTGTGGGCATGCTCTCCACCCTGGGCATCACCCTGGCCACCGACGCCTACGGCCCCGTGGCCGACAACGCCGGCGGCATCGCTGAGATGAGCGGCTTGGGCGAAGAGGTCCGCAACCGCACCGACGCTCTGGATTCCCTGGGCAACACCACTGCCGCCACCGGCAAGGGCTTCGCCATCGGCTCCGCCGCTCTGACCGCCCTGGCCCTCCTGGTCTCCTACGTGGACGTGGTCAACGCCAAGACCGCCAACCTGACCAACGCCGCCATCGATCTGAAGCTGACCAACCCCGCCGTGCTGGTGGGTCTCTTCGTCGGTGCCATGCTGACCTTCGTCTTTGCCGCCCTGACCATGTCCGGCGTACAGCGCGCCGCCCAGTCCATCGTGGTGGAGGTCCGCCGCCAGTTCCGGGAGATCTCCGGCATCATGGAGGGCAAGACCGATCCCGACTATGCCTCCTGCGTGGATCTGTGCACGCGCGGCGCGCTCCATGAGATGGTGGCTCCCTCTCTGCTGGCCATCATCGTCCCCGTGATCACCGGCCTGATCCTCGGGCCCGAGGCCGTTGTGGGCCTGCTGGGCGGCGTGACCGTCTCCGGCTTTGCCGTGGCCGTATTCATGTCCAACGCCGGCGGCGCCTGGGACAACGCCAAGAAGTATATCGAGAGCGGTAAGCACGGCGGCAAGGGCTCCGACTGCCACAAAGCCGCCGTCATCGGCGACACCGTGGGCGATCCCTTCAAGGATACCTCCGGCCCCTCTCTGAACATCCTGATCAAGCTGTGCTCCACCGTTTCCATCGTGTTCTCCACTCTGGTGGTCCACTTCAACCTCAGCTCCCTGATGGGCTGATCCGCTTCTTGAGCACTGACCGGCATCTGTCGGTAAAGAATCATAAAAGAACAGCCGGATGAGCGCATGGTTTCCCATGCAGCCCATCCGGCTGTTTTGATTCCCCATCCGACAGTTCTCTGGATGAAAACGAACGGTCCGCAGAAAATCAGGCCCGGTTTTACGGCTTTCTCTGATGGTATCGGGTTTTTTCCCGGTACATGTTTTCATCGGCCTGCTTGATCAGGTTGGCGATCCGGTTCGGAGCCTTTCCCTCAGATACGGCGTACCCAATGCTGACGGTCAGCCCGAAGGGGAATTGCCCGGTTTGGTTGAACGCAGCAAAATGATCCCTGATTTTCCGCACCGTCTCGTCGACCTCACTTGCTTTGGCACCGGCCAGAAACACCACAAATTCATCCCCGCCAAACCGCGCCAAAAATGCGGAAGTTCCGTTAAATGTCCTTCTCAATATGTTCGCCGTCTGGATCAGGGCGGCGTCGCCGGTGTGGTGGCCGTATTGATCGTTGATCTGCTTAAAATCGTTGATGTCCATCATCAGGAGCGCTATGGCCCCCGCCTGTCCGCCCTCCCCGTAACCCCTCAGGTATTTTTCCATGCTTCTGCGGTTGTTCAGGCCGGTGAGGGAATCTTGGGAAATGGTCCGGCTCTCCTTGTTGAGCAGGATCATCAGACAAGAGATGACCATGCTCGGCCACACCAGACTGACGCCGTAGATGGCGACCTGTATCACTCCGCCAACCAGCGGCGGGACTGCAAAAAAGGCAATGGACAGAAGTTCTTTTTTCCGATCGACGAACACTTCCTGCCTGTACCGCGCCAGCGCCATCGCCGAGGCCGTCAGCAGATAGGCCAAGATGAAAACAAACATGGGAGTAGACAGGGCTCCCCTGTGATAATAATTGTACTCATCCAGGTAAAAGCACCACCCCGTCAGCGGAGTGAACGCAATGCACACTCCCAGCAGGAAAAGAGGAATCCCACGGGAGAGAAGCTCCCCCTTCCGGGACATATTCTCTCCAAAAACCCGGTACCACGCATATTTCAGCCATGCCAGCCCAACCAAAAGCTGCATCATGAAATAGATCATACTGACTGCGTAGCTGGACCCCCGCACCCCTGTTCCGCTCTTCCCATTGAGCACCCACATGGCAATATCCGCCAGAATGGCCAAGAGAACGGCCCCTTCGATCCGAACCATCAGCCAGTTGTCATAGGTATTGCCAAAATCATTTTTATAGCTGTAATAGATAATCACTGTGATAATGGCCGCAAAAATATCAATCCCAACATTAAAGAGCAGCGTCACGTTTAAATCAAGTGTGATTATGGTCTTTACCCCCGTCCGGGGTCTGCGATCCTATTCCGTGCAGCTCCCCTTATTTCAAAATTTTATCTTATTTTATCATAAATTTGGCCATATCTCAACCGTCTCTTCAACCTTTCTCCCGTTTTCACAGGTTTTCCTGTGCCACCAATTCCCCCGCCGGGGCGCGGGTTTTCACTCTGCAACGTATGAGCACCCCCTCATTTTACAAACTGGTTTAAATCGGTTATAATAATCCCGCATTTCAAAAAAGTGAGGTATCTCATGAAAAAACGTTTGCTAGCCGCTCTGACAGCCCTCATTCTCACCCTCACCGCCTGCTCTTCTAACCCATCTGCTCAATCTGCCGCCGGCAAGGCCCCCACGGCGGCAGGCAAGGATGTCCTGCAGATTCTTGCCACCACCTACCCGGTCTACCTGTTCACCACCGCGGTCACCAGCGGCGCAGAGGGTGTAGAGGTCTCCCTGCTGGTGAACGCCCAGACCGCCTGCCTCCATGACTACACCCTCACCACCACCGACATGAAGGCCATCGAGGGGGCCGACGTGATCGTGATGAACGGGGTCGGGCTGGAGGACTTCATGTCCGATGCGCTGGAGCAGTCCAAGGCCAGCGTCATCGACTGCTCCACGGGAGTCGCCCTTCTACCCGCCCTGGACCATGAAGAGCACGACCCTGAGGACATGGACGAGGACGAATACGACCCCCACATCTGGATGGACCCGGACCGGGCCGCCCAGATGGTGGAAAACATCGGAAAAGGCCTTTCCGCCCTGGACGAGGCCCAGGCCCAGGTGTATCAGAAGAACGCCTTTGACAGTGCGTTCCTGCTGCGCAACCGGAAGTCCACCCTGCGGGACGGCATCGCCTCCCGGCAGCCGGACATGCAGCTTCCCCACCGGGAGCTCATCACCTTCCACGATGGCTTCCAGTATTTCGCCGACGCCTTTGACCTCACCATCCTCAAGGCCATTGAAGAGGAGGAGGGCAGCGAGGCCAGCGCCCAGGAGATCCGGGAGATCGTCTCCCTCATCGGGGAACACGACCTCCCCGCTATCTTTACCGAGGTCAACGGTTCACAGGCCACCGCCCAAGCCATCGCCCGGGAGACCGGGGTGGAGGTCTGCCCCCTCTCCATGATCATGAGCGGGACGGACAACAGCCTCTCCGCCTATACGGACGCCATACGTGAAAATGTAAAGACCATCCTCAACGCGCTGGGCGAGGGGAAGGTGAGGATGGAGTGAGCGTCCGCAAACACCAAAACTGCGCCTCCGGCTGTTCCGGGCTGTGCTGCCTGAAAGTACAGAACATGGGAGTCTCCCTGGGGGACACCGAACTTCTGCGGGATGTGTCCTTCCACCTCCACTGCGGGGAGATCGTGGCCCTCATCGGGCCCAACGGGGCAGGCAAGTCCTCCCTCTTCAAGGCCATCCTGGGCCAGTTCCCCCACACCGGAGCCATTGACTTCCAGCGCTCCGACGGCAAAAAAAGCCGCCCTGTCATCGGCTATGTGCCCCAGTCCCCCGCCTTCGACCGGGGCGATCCGGTGAGCGTGCTGGACTTTTTCGCCGCCGCCGTGGCCGACTGGCCGGTCTTTCTGCCCATTCCCGCCAAGCTCCGGGCCCGGGTACGCTTCTGCCTGGAGCGCACCCACGCCGAAGGCCTCATGGACAAGCGCATCGGAGCGCTCTCCGGCGGTGAGATCCAGCGGGTGCTCATGGCTCTGGCCCTGGACCCCCTTCCTCATATCCTCATTCTGGACGAGCCGCTGTCCGGCGTGGACATCGATGGAGAGCGGCAGCTTCTGGACATGCTGGATGAGATCCGCCAAACCTATGACCTGTCCATTCTGCTCTCCACCCACGACTTTGCCACGCTGGAGCACTACGCCGACAAGGTGATCCTCCTCAAGCACACGGTCCTGAAGGTGGGCGCACCCTCTGAGGTCCTGGCAAGCCCGGAATTTCAGGATGTGTTCCACCTACGGATGGGAAAGGGGGAGGCATGATGGACTGGTGGTATTCCCTTGTCGCCCTGCTCCCCTTTGACTGGGCCCAGCCGGGGGGCATGTACTTCATGAAAAACGCCCTGCTGGCCATACTGGTGATCTCCCCGCTCTTCGGACTGCTCTCCACCATGGTGGTCCAGAGCCGGATGTCCTTCTTCTCCGACGCTCTGGGCCACTCGGCCTTCACCGGCATCGCCATCGGCACCCTGTGCGGCCTCAGCGAGCCCATGTGGGCCGCCGTACTCTTCGCCCTGGTATTCTCATTCCTCTTCACCCTTGTCCGCCGCCGCTCCTCCATGGCCAGCGATACGGTGATTGGGGTCTTTTCCTCCACTGCTGTGGCCCTCGGCATCTTCATCGCCACCCTGAACGGCGGCTCCTTCACCAAATTCAACGCCCTGCTCGTCGGTGACATCCTCAGCGTGGAACCGGTCAAGATCGGTCTGCTGGCAGGCATTCTGGGCGTCATCCTGGTGCTGTGGGCGTGCGCCTACAACACTCTCCTCCTCTCCGCGCTCCACCCGGCCCTGGCCAACAGCCGGGGGATCCGGGTATTCTGGCAGGAGGCTGTGCTCAACGCCGCCATCGCCGTGGTGGTGACCGTCTCCATGACCTGGGTGGGCCTGCTGGTCATCAACTCCCTGCTGGTCCTCCCCGCCGCCGCATCCCGGAATCTGGCCAGAAACACCCGCCAGTACCACCTCTTTTCCCTGCTCGGCGCAGTGGTGTGCGGCATTGCCGGACTGATGACCTCTTACTACATCGGCTCTTCCGCCGGATCCTCCATCACTCTGTATCTGGCCGCCTTCTTCATTGTCTCCCTGGCCTTCCAAAAACGAAGGCTGTAAGCGCAAAGCAAAAACGTCCGCAGGCATGCCTGCGGACGTTTTTGCTGCTCTGAAGCACTCTGCTTCCCCAGTCACGCGGCCGGGGAGGCGTTTTCCTCTGCGGGTACCAAAGTCTTGACCGGAAGAGACGCCAGATAATCCAAAATTCCCTGGGCAATCCCCTGGGCCAGTTTCTCCTGATAGGAGGGCCGGATCAGCTTCATCAGTTCCTCATGGTTGGACATGAAGCCGGTCTCCACCAGACAGGCGGCCATCTTTGTCTCCCGCAGCACCACATAGTCGTTGCTCAGCAGCCCCCGGTCAATGGAGCCCGTCGAGGCCACCACCGCCGCCTGCACCGCGCCGGCCAGCTTCTTGCCCCGGGCGCTGTTGGGATAGTGATAAGTAAACGTCCCCTGGAATGCAGGGTTGGAGGAGCTGGCATTGGCGTGGATGCTGACAAAGAGATCCCCCTTCGCCTCATTGGCGATGTCGCAGCGGTCGTAGAGATCCATGTACACGTCCTTGGTCCGGGTCATCACCACGTTGCAGCCCTTTTCCCGCAGCAGTTCCTCCACCCGCAGCGTGATGGGGAGCGTGATGTCCTTCTCCATAATCTCCTCATAGACCGCGCCCGAGGCGGAACCGCCGTGTCCGGCGTCCAGCACCACAGTAAATGCCGTGGGGTCCAGGGGCGCAGTTGGCTCAGAGGGGGCGCTCCCTGTCTCCGGCGGCTTGACGGAGATCACCACCGCCAGGAGATTGCTGTCTCCGGTGACCACCACGTTTTTGGCATAGGTGCAGCCATCCGCCAGGTCCAGCACCACCCGCGTGGTCCGTGTGTAGTCCGAATACAGGCTGCTGTCGTGCTGGGCATAGCGGATGGATTCAATCACCGGATTCTCGGGCGTCAGGCTCCCGTCTTTGCCGCTGCCGATGGCTACCCCGGGCAGGTCGATGACCACCCGGTCCCCCAGATCGCTCACCCGGTACCGGGGTGCCTGGGAGAGATAGAGTGTGACCGTCTGTGCGTTGTCGTCGGCCGCGATCCGCAGCAGCATCCCCCGGTCCGGCCGGGTGGGCGTAGGAGTCGGCTCCGGCGTGGGGGTCGGGGTGGGCTCCGGCTCCGGGAGCCGGGCGGTCACCGCGGCGGTGAAGGTGTCGTTGTCCCATGCCACCTCGGCCTGAAGCTGCTCGGAGACAAAGCGGAGGGGCACCATGGTCTTTTCCTCCCCGCCCAGCTTCACCACTCCCGCAGGCACCCCGCCGGGGAGCTGCACACTCTGCCCGTTGACCACCGCCGCCGCCGAGCCAAGGGTCAGCACGATGGTGTCGCTCCCCCGGAAGAGCAGCACCTGGCGGGTATCTCCCATCCAGAGCACCGTGGCGCCCAGCGGCTCGGCGATGTCCCGGACGGGCACCAGGGTCCGCCCGTCCACGCCGTCCACCGTCTGCACCACGCCGGGCCGATCCAGCGCTGCGCCGTTGAGCGTGATGGTCACCCGGTCCGCCTCGGTCTGGTTGGAATAGCGGCCCAAGGCCTCGTCGTAGAATTGGACCCGCTCCGTCCCGGCCGGTCCGGCGGCCAGAGACGGCGGAAGCAGCCCGGTGAGCAGGGCCACGGTGCAGAGAATTGCCAGTAATTTTTTCATGAGTGTGCTCCTCGCTGGTTTCGACAAAGTATTATCTCTATTGTAGACCATCCCACAAAAGGCGTCAACCGAGGCCTCCCGATTTCTCCCATATAAATTTTTCCAGCCAAAATCCCCCCGCTTCTCCCGTCCCGTCCCCTCTGCCCCCTTGCCATTTCATCGGAAATTTGATATGATATTTTGCACTTAAAAATGAGAAAAGACAATGAGGAGAGAGGACGCATGATGGTAACGGTGGCCCGGGAGGGCTTTTATTATAAAAACGGGGGCTTTGTCCCAACCTCGGCCGACCCAGCCCACATGGAAGAGGGCCGGAAGGGCACCATGGCCTACGGCATTCTGCACGCCCACAATGAAAACGGTGATATGGCCCATCTGAAGCTGCGTTTTGACGCCATGGCCTCCCACGATATCACCTATGTGGGCATCGTCCAGACCGCCCGCGCCTCCGGCCTGCAGGCCTTCCCCGTCCCTTACGTGCTCACCAACTGCCACAACTCCCTGTGCGCCGTGGGCGGCACCATCAACGAGGACGACCACCTCTTCGGCCTCTCCGCCGCAAAAAAGTATGGCGGGGAATTTGTGCCTGCCCATCAGGCCGTCATCCACTCCTATATGCGGGAGCGCTACGCCGCCCCCGGCAAAATGATCCTGGGCTCCGACTCCCACACCCGCTACGGCGCCTACGGCACCATGGCCATCGGAGAGGGCGGCCCAGAGCTGGCCCGCCAGCTCCTGCGCAAGACCTACGACATCGCCTATCCCCCTGTGGTGGCCGTATACCTCACCGGAAGCCCCCGGCCCGGCGTAGGTCCTCAGGACGTGGCCCTGGCTCTGGTGGGGGCCACCTTCAAAAGCGGGGCGGTGAAGAACGCCGTGCTGGAGTTTTTCGGCCCCGGCGTATCCGGACTGTCCATGGACTACCGCTCCGGCATCGACGTGATGACCACCGAGACCGCCTGTCTCTCCTCCGTCTGGGCCACCGATGAGGTGACCCGGAACCACCTTCGGGTGCTGGGCCGGGGCGAGTCCTACCGCCCCCTGTCCCCCGCCGAAGGGGCCTGCTACGATGCCCTGGTGGAGATCCGCCTGGACGAGGTGGAGCCCATGATCGCCCTCCCCTTCCACCCCTCCAACGCCTTCCCCATCCGTGAGTTCAAGGCCAATCTGGATGACCTGCTCCACCAGGTGGACGTGGACACCGCCCGGCAGCTGGAGCTGAAGACGCCGGTCCCCTCCCTCCGGGAGAAAATCGTGGACGGCGAATTTGTCGTGGATCAGGGCGTTATCGCCGGCTGCTCCGGCGGCACCTACCAGAACCTGGTGCGCGCATCCGAGATCCTCCGGGGTAAATCCGTGGGCTCCGGCGCCTTCTGGCTGTCCTGCTACCCCGGCTCCATGCCCATCATGCAGGAGCTGACCCGGCGGGGCTATCTGGCCGATCTGATGGCGGCGGGGGCCTCGGTGCGCTCCTGCTTCTGCGGCCCCTGCTTCGGCGCGGGAGACGTGCCCGCCAACGGGGCCTTCTCCATCCGCCATTCCACCCGCAACTTCCCCAACCGGGAGGGCAGCAAGCCCACCGACGGCCAGCTGTCTTATGTGGCTCTCATGGATGCCCGCTCCATCGCCGCCACGGCGCTGAACGGCGGCATCCTCACCGGCGCGGACGAGCTCCCCGCTGAGCTTCTCACCCCCGACCGCTCGGAGGAGCCCTACACCTACGACGACAGCGCCTACAAGCACCGGGTCTACTACGGGGTGGGCCGCCCCCAGCCCGACACCAAGCTGCAGTTCGGCCCCAACATTGCCGACTGGCCCCAGCAGGTGGCGCTCCCGGAGAATCTGCTGCTCACCTGCTGCGCCGCCATCTACGACCCCGTGACCACCACTGATGAACTCATCCCCTCCGGGGAGACCTCCTCCTACCGCTCCAACCCCGTCAAGCTCTCTCAGTTTGCCCTGAGCCGGAAGGATCCCCAGTATGTCCCCCGTGCCCGGGCCGTGCAGGCCGAGGAGCAGAAGCGGCGCGGCGGGGAGGCTGTCGAGGCCCTCATGGGCCGGGACGCCGCCACTACCGGACTGGGCTCCTTCGTGATGGCCCTCAAGCCCGGCGACGGCTCTGCCCGGGAGCAGGCCGCCTCCTGCCAGCGGGTGCTGGGCGGCTGTGCCAACCTGGCCGCCGAGTACGCCACCAAACGCTACCGCTCCAATGTGATCAACTGGGGCATGCTCCCCTTCATCGCCGAGGACGTGAAGGACTGGAATATCCAGCCCGGCGACCGGCTCTGGATCCCCGGCATCCGGGCGGTCCTGGAGGGCGACGGGGAAGCGGCGCAGGCAGTACTGCTTCAGAACGGGAGTGAAAAACCCGTCACCCTGCGTCTGCCCGGCATGACCCGGGAAGAACGGGATATCGTCCTGGCCGGGTGTCTCATCAATTACTACGCCGGATAACGGTCTATGCACACGCCGCGTCTCAGGACGCGGCGTGTGCTTCTCTTCCTTCCTCATCTTTTTGAAAGGAGCATCCACCATGCTTACAGCCCCCTCCCTCACCTTTGGCTCCCCCTCCTATCGAAGCTGGCTGCGCCGGGAAAAGATCCGGGCCAGAGACCGGCTTGCCCCGGGCCTCCGGGAGGCCCTCTCCCGAGCGGTGGTGAGCCGGATCCTGGCCTCCCCGGAGTTCCGGCGGGCAGAGACTGTGCTCCTTTACCGGGCCGTCCGGGGGGAAGTCCGGCTGAATTCCCTGGAGGCCGCACCGGAGGCCGCCGGAAAACGCCTGGTCTACCCCCGCTGCACCGGCCCAGGCCGGCTGACCGCCTTTTTGCCCGCGGGACCGGATCCCTGGATGTCAGGTCCCTTCGGCATCCAGGAACCCGTACCGGAACAGTCAACGCCGATCCCTCCGGACGAACTGGATCTGGTGCTGTGTCCCTGCACAGTTTTTGACGCAGACTGCGGACGCATGGGAATGGGGGGCGGCTTCTATGACCGATACCTGCCCCGGTGCGGACAGGCCCGGATCGCCTCCGTGGCCTTTGAAGTGCAAAAGGTCCCCCGGGTGCCCGCCGCCGGGTGGGATCGGCCCACCGACCTGGTCTTTACCGAAGGAGCAGTCTATCAAAACCCTTTCGGGTACGGCAGATCCTAAGCTTTCTCGGCAATCAAGATATCAATCAGGCATTTATGATATCAGCAAGCCGGCATCCCAGGAGAAGCACTCGAAGCAGCGGGCAGGGCCGGCAGAGTCTTTTGGGGCTGGATGGACGATATGCCCCCACCTTTGCGGAAGGGCGATAAAAGTCCGCTTCGGCAAGGCGCCCAGATGGCTGAGCACCCCCGGCCGGGGTGGATTTTGCAGGCAGCTTTTTTCATCCTGCCCCCGGGGCCGGAATCCGTCGACCCCCGTTTTTCATCCTGGACAGCCGCGGCAAAATAGGATGGGCCCATGTTGTGCTTTAGCCATCAAAAACGCCTTGATCGGCACAGATTTGCAAGTGTGAAAAGGGAGCGGGCGATGTAAAACCCCTGTCCCCTGCCAACCGGCGTCCCATCGCGTGACATATCGGACGAATGAAGCGCAAAAAAGAACGGGCAAGAAGCTGTTGGCTTCTTGCCTGTTCTTTTTTGCGGCCTTGTTTGCCGGCCGTCCAGTTTGGTTTTTTCCGGCCTTCCCGACCGGCGTTCAATAAAGGAGGCACATTCTTTGTTCTTTCCGCTCACAGATCTACGATGGGAAGGCTCATCCGGATGACCAGGCCCCCATCCGGGGCGTTGTCCGCCAGGATGCCCCCCCCGTGGGCCTTGGCAATGCTCTTGCAGATGGACAGCCCCAGCCCCGAGACCTTCCGCCCCTGATCCGAGGTGTAGAGGGGTTCGAAGATCTGCCGGAGCAGCTCGGGAGGCACTCCCTTTCCGTTGTCCCGGAAAAGGAACACCGCCTGCTCCTCCTCCCTCCGGCAGGTGAGGGAGAGCTCCAGCCGCTCCGCTCCGGCGTGCTGAAAGGCGTTGCTGATGAGGTTGCCGAAGAGCCTTCGCATGTGCTCCCAGTTGCAGATGAGCTGGGCGTCGGGGCAGAGACACTCCACCGGGAACTCCACCCCCGCGTCGGCCAGCTCGTCGGCGTACTCCGCCCGCAGCCGCCGGCAAAGCTCCCCCGCCGTGGTCAGCACCATGGGGGCCCGATCCCGGAGTCCGGCGTCCAGATACTCGTCAAACTCGTCCACCACCGCCTTGATCCGGAGGGCCTTCTCATAGACCAGTTCCAGATACCGCCGTTTCTTCTCCTCGGCCAGCTCCGCGCTTCGCAGCCGCTCCGAGTAGCCCAGCACTGAGGTGAGGGGCGTCTTGATATCGTGGGAGATGGAAGCGATGAGCCGGTGCTCCGCCTTTTCCTTGCAGTCCAGCACCCCTGCCAGATCGGCAAAGGCGTTCTGGAGCTTGCCCACCTCGTCCATGCGCTGACTGCGCTCGGGCTGCTCCCCCTTCTCGTAATAGCGGCGCATGGTCTGCCGCAGCCGGACGATGGGGGACACCAGCACCAGATACATCACCAGTGCCACCACGACAAACATCCCCAGGTTGATGGCGCACAGGCCGGTGAGGGCCTTGCTGCGCAGAGACTGGGTGATCTCACTGCGCTGGAGGGCCTGACTCCACACGGTCAGTCTGGCTGTCTGCCCCCTCGACAGGGTCACCTCCACAGTGCCTGAGGAGGCCAGCATCTGCGGCGCGCCGTCGGGGATACGCTCATATATGATATTTCCCCCGTTGTCCCGCACCACGCAGGCCAGGCCCCGCCGGGACAGGTAGTCCTCCATGGCCGATGCCTCTGCGCCGCAGCCCTCCAAAAACGCCCCCGCCTGGCGGGCCTCCTCCGCTGCCTGATCCAGCACCTCGTCATAGGTGCTGTCCGCAAAGTCCCCCAGGTAGGCGAGGAAACCTCCCCACAGGGCAAAGCAGCTCACTGCAGCCAAGGCCACCAGCGCCAGGATCATCTTCCGGGTCAGGTGACTGCCCAGCCAGCCCACCCCCGGAAAACGCCGGGACTCATTTGTCTGCGCCATTTCCATCCTCCTCGGCAAAACCGCTCCGGGTCACGAAGCGGTAGCCCGAACCCCACACCGTCTTGATGTAGCGCCAGTCGGGATCCAGCTTGTTCCGCAAATTCTTGATGTTGATGGCCACCGTGCTCACATCACCGTAGTCGGTGCGCCACACATCCCGGAAAATGCGGTCCCGGGAGAGGGTCTGTCCCGCGTGCTCCATGAGGTAAGCCAAAAGCTGAAGTTCCCGGGTGGAGAGGGACACCGGGACCCCCGCCTTTGTCACCGTCATCTGCCCCGGATCCAGCCGGATCTCTCCGATCTCCAGCACGCCTCCCGCCGGGGTGTCCGTCCGGAGCCGGGACTGCCGCCGGAGGTGTGCCTGGACCCGGGCGGCCAGCTCCTCCAGGGCGAAGGGCTTGGTGAGGTAGTCGTCCGCCCCCAGATCCAGGCCCTTGACGATGTCCTCCACCGTGTCCTTGGCACTCAGAAACAGAATGGGGCACTCCACCCGCCCCCGGATGCGGCGGCAGACCTCCAGTCCGCCGATGCCCTTCATCATGATGTCCAGCAGAATGAGGTCGAAGGACTTCCCCTCCAAAATGGCCAGGGCCTCCTCCCCGGAGCGGGCCGTAGTCACGTCGAGGCCCTTCTCCTCCAGCACGTCGGAGACCAGCAGCAGGATGGACACATCGTCGTCCACCAGCAAAAGTGTTCCCTCCATGATCGGCACCTCCCTTTTTTTATGATGATAGCACACTTTGACCTGTCATACCATGAAGAATGATGAAAAATAGTTCCGGCCTGTCCATTTATTAAGAATTATGAGAGTTGGCCCGGTTTGATTGACTTTCTTCCCTCCGGACAGCTAAGATAGGCGGGAAATGAAAGACCGGAAATCCTGTTTGGAAGGTGACAGCCTTGCTGGAAAAAATCGCCCGGGGTCTGACCCGGAAACCCAAGCTGGTGGTGTTCATTGCCGTCCTGCTCCTCATTCCAAGCCTCATAGGGACAGCCGCCACCCGCATCAACTACGACATCCTGACCTATCTGCCCCCCGACCTGGACTCCTCCAAGGGCGAGGCCCTGCTGGAAGAGCCCTTCCACATGGCGGCCACCACTATGCTCATCGTGGAGGATATGCCGCCCGAGTACACCAATCAGCTCCGCCGGGACATTGAACAGGTCCCCGGCGTCAGCAGCGCCGTGTGGGTGTCCTCCCTGGTGGGCATCCAGATCCCCCAAGAGATGATCCCCGAGGATCTGCGGGAGACCTTCTTCTCGGGCAACTCCACCATGATGATCGTCCAGTACGACATGCCCGGCGCCTCGGAGCAGACCATGCAGGCCATCTCCCAGGTGCGCAGCCTCTGCAACCAGCGCTGCTTCCTGGCCGGGTTCTCCGTCCTCATCAAGGACACCAAGGACCTGGTGGATCAGGAGCTGCCCATCTACATCCTGCTGGCCGTGGTGCTCTCCTTTCTCGCCATGTCCCTCACCATGGACTCCTGGCTCCTCCCCCTGGCTTTCCTCATGAGCATCGGTCTGGCCATTCTCTACAACTTCGGCACCAATCTTTTTCTGGGCCAGATCTCCTACATCACAAAGGCCATCGCCGCCGTGCTCCAACTGGGCGTGACCATGGACTACTCCATCTTCCTCTACCACCGCTATGAGGAAGAGCGGGCCAACTACGACGACAACCGGGATGCTATGGCCAAGGCCATTGTGGCTGCCTTCACCTCTCTGTCGGGCAGCTCCCTGACCACCATCGCCGGCTTCCTGGCCCTGTGCGCCATGCGGCTGCTGCTGGGCAAGGACATCGGCATCGTCATGGCCAAGGGCGTGGTGCTGGGCGTGGCCACCGTGGTGCTGGTCCTCCCCGCCATCCTGCTGGTGCTGGACAAGGGCATCCGCAAATACCACCACAGAACGCTCAATCTGGACTTCGACCGGGTCAACCGCTTTATGGTCCGCCATCGCAAGGCCTTCGTGGCCCTCTTCCTGGTACTCTTCCTCCCGGCGGTATACGCCCAGAACCATGCCGCCGTCTACTACAAGCTGGATGAGGCCCTGCCCCAGGATCTGCCCTCCATCGTGGCCACCAACAAACTGAAAAACGACTACGACATGGCCTCCTCCCACTTCATCGTCTTTCGGGACGATCTGAGCCACAACGCCCTGAAGAAAATGGAGAAAGAGGTGGACGCCGTACCCGGCGTCACCTCCGTGCTGGCCTACGACAAGCTCATGAGCGCCGCCGTACCGGATTTCTTTGTCCCCCAGGAGCTCAAGGATCTGTGCAAAAAGGACGGCCTCCAGCTCATGATGGTCAACTCAGCCTATCCCGCCGCCTCCGATGAGGTGGCCCAGCAGCTGGACGCCATCGACGGCATCGTCAAGGCACTGGATCCGAATGCCTACATCACCGGCGAAGCGGCCCTCACCAAGGACCTCATCTCCACCGCCGCCGTGGACTTCAAGATGACCAACTACATCTCGGTGGCCGCTATCTTCCTCATCGTGGCCATCCTCTTCCAGTCCATCTCGGTGCCGCTGCTGCTGGTGGCCGCCATCGAGCTGGCCATCTTCATCAACCAGGGCGTGTCCTACTTCACCGGTACAGCCGTGCCCTTCGTGGCACCCACCATCATCGGCTGCGTCCAGCTGGGCGCCACCGTAGACTATGCCATCCTTATGACCACCCGTTTCCGGGAAGAAATCCAGAAAGGCCGGGACCGGAAGGAGGCCATCCATGTGGCGGCCACAGCCTCCGACAACTCCATCCTCACCAGCGCTCTGGTGCTCTTCTGCGCCACCCTGGGCGTGGGCACCGTCTCCAAGATCGAGATCATCAGCAGCCTGTGCCTGATGCTGGCCCGGGGCGCCATCATCTCCGCCGTGGTGAGCGTGTTCATCCTCCCCTCCCTGCTGGCGGTCTGCGAGCCCGTCATTGCCCGCACCAGCCGCTGGTGGCGGACGCCCAAGCCCCTGAAGGTCTCTCAGGTTCGGAAGGCCCTGGCGGCCAAGGCCGCCAGGAACGCCGCCCAGACCGAGGCGCTGCCGGAAGCGCCCGCCGGTCAGCCTGCGCCGGAAGCCCCCGAAAAAGAACCCGCCGCCGCAGAAAAACACTGAAAGGAGTCCGTAAGGATGAAACACAACACCAAACGGGTCTTGGCGCTGACCCTCACCGCCGCGCTGAGCGCCGCTCTTCTCTCCCCCGCCGCTTTGGCTGCGGACGCAGCCCTCACCCCCTCTTTTGACGAGTCCTACTATGCCACCCTGAATTACTACGGCGGACTGATGGACTCCAGTGTGGTCAAGAGCTTCCAGACCCGGGGCCAGAGCAAGCTCACCGACTACGGCGTCTACGACGCCATCATCAACCTCACCGATGACCGCACCCCCACCGTCTCCGACGGGGCGGTCACCTTCGACCTGGGAGAGGACGCCCCCAGCCGCTTCTACTTTGAGGGCAAGACCGAGCAGCCCTTCCGGGAACTGCCCTGGACCATCACCGTCTCCTATCAGCTCAACGGGGCTCCCGCCCTGGCAGAGGATCTGGCAGGCAAGACCGGGCTGGTGGAAATCGACCTGGACGTGGTGCCCAACCCCGCCGCCTCCGAGTACAGCCGGAACAACCTGGTGCTCACCGCCGCTACCGCCTTCAACGACGACGACATCCTCTCCCTGGAGGCCCCGGGGGCCCAGGTCCAGCTGCTGGGCAACCTGCGGGCAGTGCTCTTCGCGGTTCTCCCCGGAGAGGAGCAGCATTTTGCCATCCGGGTGGGCAGCGACAGCTTTACCTTCCCCGGTCTGGTCCTTCTGGCCGTCCCCGCCACCCTCCAGCAGCTGGATCAGGTGGCCGACCTCCGGGAAGCCAAGGAAAAGGTGGAGGACTCCTACGACGCCATCAACGCCAGCCTGGACGTGATCCTGAACTCTTTGGACGGCATGAGCGGAAGCCTCAACGCCACCGCCAACGGCCTGGATCAGCTCAACAGTGCCCGGGGGACCATCTCCGCAGGCAAAGATCCGGTCTATGACAAGGCCGAGCTGGCCATCTCCGATCTGGACGGCCTGGCCGGAGCTCTGGGCAGCATGGATACCTATCTGGACACCGCCTCCCAGGCGCTCACCGACTCCACCGCCACCCTCAATCAGCTCAACGGCTCGGTTCAGTCCCTGAAGCCGGAGCTGGAGAAGCTCCGCGGCACCATCGCCGACCTCCAGAAGGACACCAAGGCTCTGAGCCAGCTTCTCACCGACGTGGAGAGCTACAACAAAAAGGCCACCGCCATCGCTACCAGTCTGGCAAACGGAATGGACGATCTGGACGACAATATGAACGATCTCAGAGTGCGTCTGGATCTGCTGGAAACAGCGCTGAACAATACAAAGGGTGTCTCCAAACTCGACAAGATTGAGATCGGAGGCATGACTTCCTCTTCGGAGATCAAAGGAAAAGTGGCCGAAGTGGAGGCATACCACGCTCAGTACCAAGGGTATTTGGCCCAAAATAATTTAACCCCCGATCAGCTCTCCTTTGAAAACTTCCTGATTGCCGCCTCTTACAAAAAGTATGCGGAGGCCGTCGTGGCCGCAGGCGGTACGCCAGTCTCTCAGGCGGAGTTCCTGCAGACCGCCCAGGGGCAGGAGGCCGCCGCCACCGCCAAAGGCGCCGCGCAGCTCTATGACACCGTCCACTCCATGAGCTCCGATGAGCTCCAGGAGCAGCTCAAGCTGCTGGATACCGCCAACACCAGCGTGATCCCGGCCGCCAACGCCAAGATCACCGAGATCAACACACTCATCTCCAACCTCACCGGCCCCACCGCCAACCTGGTCAGGAGCCTCTCAGATCTGTGTGAAACGATAGGCGACAGCGGCATGACCGACGATCTCACTTCTCTGGCCCAGCTCTGCCGGGATCTGCTGAAAACCATGAAAGCCCACGAGGGAGATGGTTCCGCCCTCCTCGGCCACCTGGACGACCTCGGTTCTCTGGCAAGCCGGGTCAGCCAAACCGCGCAGGACTCACTGGACCAACTGGATTCTCTCAACGGGATCCTCAACACCTATGAGCCCCAGCTCCAGCAGGCCCTCGGCGACGGCAAAATCCTGTCCGGTTCGGCCCAGTCCACCCTCCACGACACGGGCAGCGCCCTTTCCTCCGCCGAGGCCCTGATCCGCCAGAGCGGTCAGGGACTGGACAGCGGCACCCGTCAGACCCTCTCCGGCCTGTCCGACGCCCTGCGCCGCTCCACTACCGGGCTGAGCCAGACCGGCACCATCCGCGCTTCCAAAGACACCATCACCAACCTCATCGACGACGAGTGGGACACTCACACCGGAGGAGATAACAATCTTCTCCTCATGGATCCCGGGGCCGCGCCCCTGTCCATGACCGATTCCCGCAACCCCTCCCCCCACAGCATCCAGTACATCATGCGCACCCAGGAGATCAAGATCCCCGACGACGAACCTGAGGCGTCCGCCACCCGGGCAAAGACGGACAACGGCACCTTTTTCAGCCGGGTAGGCGACCTGTTCAAAGGCCTCTGGAACGACTTTATCGGTCTCTTCAAAAAAGATTAAATACCAAAGCCGCCCGGAGCCATTAAGGCCCCGGGCGGCTTTTATTCTTTTTCCGGCGTCATTTTTTACCGGAACGGCCTTGATCCGCTCTCCCGTCCCCCCGCTTCCCGCACCGCCCGCCAGGCTCCCAGGCAGGTGGCGGCAAAATAACCTCCATAGACGACCAGCAGGAACAGTGCGGTGACGGCGCTGGAACGGACGGAATCCACCTTGCCCACCTGAGCGATCACGGCGTTGGCGGCTGTCATTCCCACCGCCGCATGGACAATCCCAAGGACCAGCGGAAGAAGAAAGGCCAGCGCCACCTGGGCGGTCAGCGCCCGCCGGCGCATCTTTTCCGGAGCGCCCAGCCGGGAGAGAAGCTGATAGCGGACAGCATTGTCGGACGCCTGGGAAAGCTGCTGAAGCGCCAGCACCGCCGCCGCTGTCAGCAGGAAGGTCAGTCCCAGGTAGAGGCCCATATAAAGGGTCAGGAGCTTGTTGCCCATGAGGTCGTAGTAGGTATCCAGACGGTAGTTTCCCTGGATGTCCAGCCCCCGCCCAAAACCGCCGCGCTCCAACGCCTCCCGAACGGCGGCATCCACCCGGGCGGTATCGCCCCGATAGTTGATGTTCACCATCTGCCTCCTGGGCTCCAGAGCGGCGGTCATGGCGTTGGGCACCACGATCACCCCCTGTGCGGCGGGGCCGTTGACCAGGGGATACTCCGTTTTCGCTGGGAGATCCCCCTCCTCCATCTCAGGCAGACTGCGGCCCGCCATCTCGGCGTTGTAATCGCTCAGGGAGACAGCGGCGTAGGCCGACTCCTCTCCCACGCCGGTCACAGCGGGGTCATTATAATAGACCGTAACACTCTCCATACGATCAAAAGCCGTGTCCGGGTCGATCCCCGCCCCGCGGAAAAGCGCCGCCAGATCGGCCCGCTCGTAGACCGCGCCCCGCCCGTAATTGAGCACGGTGAGATCATAAGGGGCGTCCTCTCCCACTGCACCGGAGATGGTGTCGTTGAGCCCCGCCGAGCAGGCGGTGACCCCGATGGCCAGGAGCAGAAGCAGACACACCGCCGTATTGGACAGGCAGTTTGTGTGTACCTTGCCGCTCCACTGCCGGAGGACAAACATGTTCAGGCCCCGATAATATCCGGCGTGCCCTCGGGTCAGCCGCAGAAGAAAACCGGAAAGAGAGCGAAACAAAAGAAAGGTCCCCGCCGTACCCAGGGCCAGCATGAGAAAGAAGATCCCATCCACCCGGAGCAGTCCCCGGGTGAGCAGCAGGGCGTAGGCCGTTCCCAGCAGGGTACAGCCCAGAATAAAGAGGAAAACGGACTCCCACAGGGGCCGCCTGGCCTGCTCCTCGTTCTTCCTTTCGCCCCGAATGAGGTCGATCAGCCGGGAGCGGGAGACCGACAGGCCCGTGAGAAGCATTACCAGTAAAAAGATCCCCCCGAAGTAGAGGACGGTCTTTCCCACTGCGGGCAGCGACAGGCGGAAAGCGGCCAGACTGTCCGGCACCGCCAAAAACATGGACAGGGTGAGACGGTCCAGGGCCCAGGAGCCAAGCATCCCCAAGGCGATCCCCGACGCCAGCGCGGCCAGTCCAATCAGCAGGGTCTCCCCTACCAGCAGCCGGGCCACCGCTCCCTGCGGCATCCCCAGCAGGTAATAGGTTCCAAGCTCCCGCTTGCGGCGGCGGATGAGAAAGCGGTCGGCGTAGAGGATCAGTCCTGCCAGCACGGCTGCCACGAAAACGGAAAATACTTCTACCAGCCGAAAAATCGCCTCCACCGTCCCGCTCCCCCTGCCGGCCCGCAGAAACTCCATGGCGCTCTGGCTGTCCAGGGCGTTGAACACATAAAAAAGGCATACCCCAAAGGTGAGGGTCAGAAAGTAGACGGCGTAGTCCCGAAGGCTCCGCCGCACGTTTCGAAGGGCCAATTTACAAAACATCGGTCCCGTCACCTCCCAGCTCACTCACCACCGACAGGATTTCCCGGAAAAAGCCCCGCCGGTCCTCCCCCTCCCGGCAGAGCTCCCGATAGAGCTCTCCATCCCGCAGGAAGAGAATCCGTCTGCACCAGGAAGCGGCAAAGGCGTCATGCGTCACCATTAAGATGGTGGCTTCCCGCTCCCGGTTGAGGGCAGAAAGCTGCTCCAACAGCAGGCGGGCCGATTTGGAGTCCAGCGCTCCGGTGGGCTCATCAGCCAGAATGAGCGCCGGGGCGGTCACCATCGCCCGGGCCGCAGCCACCCGCTGCTGCTGACCGCCGGACATCTGATAAGGAAATTGCTCCAGTGCCTCCTCCACCCCCAGGAGCGCGGCCGCCTGTCGGGCCCGGGGCTCCACTTCCCGCGCGGGCACACCTCCAATGGTCAGCGCCAGCGCAATATTTTCCAGTCCGGTGAGGGTATCCAACAAGTTGCAGTCCTGAAAGATAAATCCCAGCCGCTCCCGGCGAAACCGGGCCAGCTCTTTTCCCCGCAGGGTGCCAAGCTCTTTTCCCTCCACAAGGACCCGCCCGGAGGAAGGTGCATCAATGGTGGAAATGCAGTTGAGAAGGGTGGTCTTACCACTCCCGGAAGGACCCATGACCCCCACAAATTCTCCGGGCAGGACGGAGAGATCCAGCCCGCGGAGCGCGTGGGTGCGGCTGTCTCCCCTGCCATAGGTCTTGGTCAGTTGTTCTACAGTCAAAATGGCTTTCATGTTCCGGCCCGCCTTTCTTTTGGATGGACACACCGCCCCCCATCGTGAGGACGGCTTTGTAATTCCTCAAGTCCAAGTATACCAGTGATGCATGTAGGCTTTCTTTCGCGGGCATGAAGAAAACATAAAGGTTTTTGGTTTGTACCACGCAGAGAAATGGAATTTAAGCAAAAAGGCGGCCCCCTGACCG
>NZ_JBNPLQ010000023.1:0-49615 GCF_050313575.1 Candidatus Pseudoscillospira sp. SGI.172
AGTAAGAAGCCCAGCATCTCCAAGGCGACGGTCTCTGAAAACACCTTCACCATCACCACCTACAATGTGAATGACATGTCCGTGCTGGACACCTTCACCATCAACAAAATCGCCCAGCAGACCCCCTCCACGGATGCCGCTCTGTCCGCTCTGACCGTGACCGGCGCTACGATCACTCCCGCCTTCAGCGCTGATACTCTGGCATACACCGCTTCCGTGGCCAACAGCTTGACTTCCGTTACCATCGCCGCCACAGCTGACGGCAGCAAAGCCGTGGTAACCGGGAATGTGGGTGTAAAGGCTCTGTCTGTCGGTGAGAATACCTTCACTGTCACCGCCACCGCCGAGGATGGCAGCACGACAAAGAGCTATGCTGTTACCATCGTCAGAGCAGCTGCCTCCGGCGGCTCCTCCTCCAGCAGCTCCAGTCAGTACACCATCAGGGCTGAGGCCCACCATTTCTGCCAACGGATCCATCCGCGTGGAGAGGGGCGGTGACCAGACCTTCACAGTGAAAACCGGCAGCGGGTACGAACTGAAGGACGTTTTGGTGGACGGCAAGAACGTAGGCGCTGTGTCCCGGTACACCTTTGAGAATGTCCGTGCCGCGCACACCATTAAAGCAGTGTTCAGGGCGGTGGAGGAAACTGCTGAGAATCCCTTCGTGGATGTGGCGGAGAACGCATGGTACAAGGCCGCTGTCGACTATGTTCACAGCGCGGGTCTGATGAACAGGATCAGTAACGCCGCTTTTGGACCGGATATCACGGCCACCCGGGGCATGATTGCCACCATCTTATATCGCATGGAAAATACCCTGGCCGTCTCCAGTGTGGCGGTGTTCAGCGATGCGGCTGCGGACCGGTAGGTACTATACGGACGCTGTGGCCTGGGCCTCCGCCAACGGAATTGTCGGCGGAACCTCTGCAACCACCCTCTCTCCGGCTGATGTATCTACCCGTGCCCAGCTGGCGACCATTTTGATGCGGTTTTGTGCCGATCAGACGGATATTTGAACTTGTCGTGTAATCCACAAATCAACAACAATCCGACGGGATTTCCGCTGGGAAGCAAAAACGGAAAACGGGAGGCGGCAGAATTTCGCCGCCTCCCGTTTGTGGGATGCTGTATATGAAAGAAATTAAGAAACAAAAACGAATGAAATTCCTGGTGGAGGGCCGCCTGAAAGCACAGATTAAAAAAAACATGTACACGCGGAATTCCTCCGCGATGGCCGCCGCTGAAAGGCCACTTCGCAGGGGCCTGCCCTCCAAAAACGCGGTCAGGACCGACAGATTCAGTTGATCGAAGACCCGGCGGCGTTTTCCAATCTCGGCCCCCAAGGGCGGTGGGGGCCGGAAAGCGGTGTCGGCAAAGATGCCGAAGTACAGGGGATGTTCGCGAAAAAGCGGAACCGTGCTTGAAAATAGGCTTGTATCCCCTCCTCTCCCGGCCCCGTGAAGGCTTCCGCCGCGGCGCTCAATAGTCTGTCAGGGTGTCGACGCACTCCTCCACACAGAGCAGATAGAGCTCGTTTTTGTCCTTGAAGTGGTGGCAGACGATGCCCTTGGAGATTCCGTTTTCCGCACAGGCGGTATTGAGGGACGCACCACTCTCGTAGCCCTTTGCGGAAAACTCCCGTATCGCCGCATCTAGGATGTGTTGACGTGCCTGAGCGCTCGTTTCCTCCTGACTCATTGCACGCCGTCTTAAAAAACAGACCACTTGTTCAATGCTGTAAAAGCGGTGTATGAGGCAGAAAATGCGACAAAAAAAGGACCGCCTCAGCGGTCCTTTTTACGGTTATTCGGCGTGGGTCAAAAGCCAGTTGGCGGCGCATCCGCCCAGCACGGCGGCCCCCAGGGGGAGGACAGCCTCGTTGAAGACGATGGCGGGGTGATGGGAGCCGGCCCGGTGGTAGATTTCCTCGGGCCCGCCGGCGCCGATGCCCATGAAAACGGAGGGGACCTTCTGGGTGACCTCAGCGAAGTCCTCGCTCCCCATCTGGCGGGGGAGCTCCTCCAGGTTGGCCAGTTGCCCGGCGTAGCCGGAAAGCTCGGCGGCCAGCTCAGGCTGGTTGTGGAGGGAGGCCACCCCTGCCAGGAATTCCACTTCGCAGGAGCCCCGGAAGGCGGTGGCGATGCCCTGGCAGATCTGGACCAGACGCTCCTTGGCAAAGGCACGGTTGTGGTTGGAGAAGGCCCGGATACTGCCGGTGAGCTCAGCGGACTCGGGAATGGAGTTGTGGAGCTTTCCGGCGTGGAGGGTGCAGACGGTGAGGACCAGGGGGTCCTGGGGATCCACTTCCCGGGCGTTGATCTCCTGGAGGGCCAGGAGAATGTGGGCGGCGATGTTTACAGGGTCCACAGCGTTCTGAGGGATGGCA
Organism: Candidatus Pseudoscillospira sp. SGI.172; assembly: GCF_050313575.1. Lineage (NCBI taxonomy): Bacteria > Bacillati > Bacillota > Clostridia > Candidatus Pseudoscillospira > Candidatus Pseudoscillospira sp. SGI.172. The sequence continues at coordinate 2,387 of NZ_JBNPLQ010000023.1, forward strand.
CCGTGGCCCGCTTTTCCAGTAACCGTGATGCGGAAGCTGTCTGAGGAGGCCAGGGCGGGCCCCTGCCGCCAAGCGATGGTGCCCACATGCATGGGGCCGGGGAAGACGTGGAGAGCCATGGCGGCGTCTACCTTGGGGTTCTCCAAAATCCCAGCCGCCACCATGGCGGCGGCCCCCTGGAGGATCTCTTCCCCTGGCTGGAACATGAGCTTTACCTGGCCGGGAAGCTGGTCTTCGTGGGCCTTGAGGAGCCGGGCGGCCCCCAGAAGCATGGCGGTGTGGATGTCGTGACCGCAGGTGTGGGCGGTGTCCCCGGCGGCAGAGAAGGGTAGGCCGCTCTGCTCTTTCATCCCCAGGGCATCCATATCTCCCCGCAGTAGGAAAACGGGCCCGCCGGGCTTGCCCACGGTGGCGGTGACGCCCCCGGCCACGCGCCGGGGGACTAGGCCGAAGGCCTCCAGCTCCCGGCAGACATAGGCGGTGGTCTCGGGCAGGTCCATACCCAGCTCGGGAATCTGATGGAGGGTTCGGCGGCAGGCGGTCAGATCCGCCCTGCGGGCGAGGGCCTCCTCGTAAAGGGCTTTCATTTCCAACATTCTGTTGCTCCTTCCGGCCGCTGGGCGGCCTTTTTTTCTATATGTATTACAATAGCAAATTCTGTGCCAGCAGGATGAAATCCCCTGAAGTCCCTGTTCTGATTGGGATTGGCGGCTTTTTCCCTTGACAAAAATGGGGGGAACATGCCATAATGGCGAGGATAAAATGGAGAAACAGGAGAAAAGGGGGAACCCATATGGCGAAACGGCTGGCCATCCTCACCTGGGATTCCGACTCGGTGGCACTCTACGCCCGCCAGGTCCGGGAATTCTTGGGGGAGGAGATCGACATTGAGACTTACAGCGTCCAGGGAGGGAACGCCCGGCAGGTGGCCCCGGCCGACGTGTATCTGGTATCCACCTGCGCCTTCGCGGACCGGGACCTCGCCCAGCTCCTGCCCGGCGGAGGAAAGGTGGTCATCAGCGAGGTCCGTATCACCCGGGAGGGGCTCCGCCGCCTGATGGAGGTGTCCCGGAATACCAAAGCCCTGCTGGTGAACATCAACCAGCCCATGGCCACCGAGACCATCGCCATGCTCAACCAGCTGGGGGTGACCAACATCCAGTTCGTCCCCTATTGGCCGGGCGCGCCCGAGCCACCAGCCCTACCGCTGGCGATCACCACCGGGGAGAGCCGCTACGTCCCCGACGGGGTGGAGACCATCATCGACCTGGGGCCAAGACTCCTCAGCGGAAACACCCTTACCGAGCTGGCTTTTTACTTAAAGCGGGAGCACGTCATCGGCCAGCCCCATTTCCAGGCCTATCTGGCGAATCTGGCCGAGCGGAGCCACAGCATTGAACGGATGCTCCAGCGCTCCACCCAGATGGAGAGCCTCTTTGACCTCTTCCAGCAGGCCCTGGACGCCGGGCTGCTGGGGGTGGACGCCGACGGGACCATCTTCGCCTGCAACCCCAAGGCGGAGGAGATCCTGGATGTGTCCGCCCACCAGCTTCTGGACAGCCGGGCCCAGGAGTCCCTGTCAGCCCTCCCCTTCGAGGAGTGCTTTGCCGACCGGAAGGCGGTCCAGGCCCGCCTGGTGGAGATCGGCGGCAGTCCGGTGAACGTGAGCATCCAGCCCATGTTCCGCAACGGCCGCCTCATGGGGGCCTATTGCATCCTCCAGAGGTTCCGGGACGAGGAGAACCGCCAGCAGAAGATGCGCCGGCAGATCCTGGGCAAGGGCCATGTGACCAAATACACCTTTGATTCTATTGTGGGCCAGAGCGCTCCCATGCTCAACGCCAAGGCCCTGGCCCGGAAAATGGCGGCCGGCAATGCCGCCATCCTCATCAGCGGGGAGAGCGGCACAGGCAAGGAGCTCTTCGCCCAGGCCATCCACGCCGCCAGCCCCCGCGCAGCCGAGCCCTTCGTAGCCATCAACTGCGCCGCCATCCCGGACTCTCTGCTGGAGGGCCAGCTCTTCGGTTACGAGGAGGGCTCCTTCACCGGAGCCCGGAAGGGTGGGCACATCGGCTTCTTCGAGGCGGCCCGCCGGGGCACCCTTTTCCTGGACGAGATCGAGGCCATGAGCCCCATGCTCCAAGTCAAGCTCCTCCGGGTCCTCCAGGAAAAGGAGATCATCCGCCTGGGCGGTGTGGACGTGATCCACGTGGATGTGCGGGTCATCGCCGCCACCAACGAGGACCTGCCCGCCATCGTGCGGCGGGGGGCCTTCCGCAAGGACCTGTTTTACCGCCTGAGTGTCCTCCCTCTCCAGCTCCCGCCCCTGCGGAACCGCGGACAGGACGTGAGGCTTCTCCTGGACGAGATGAAGGAAGGGCTGGGGGCCAAGTTCGCCCTCTCCCCCGCCGCCCTCCAGCTCCTCATAGCCCATTCTTGGGACGGCAATGTGCGGGAGCTTCGCAACTGCGTGGAGTACCTGGCCTATTTGGACAAACCGGTCATCGCGCCGGAGGACCTGCCCCCCACCATCCTGGCCACCGCTGGGGCCGCCCCCTTCGCGTCTGCGTCCGAGCAGGCCGAACCCGATCGGGAGGAGGAGGTTCTGGCCCGGCTCCGCCGCCGGGCGGGGAGCGATCTGGCGGCCTACGCCTTTGTGCTGGCCGCCCTCTGCGGCGGGGCCTCCACAGGGCGGAAGAGCCTGGCCGCCCAGGCCAGGGCCCAGGGGGTCTCCATGACCGAGCAGACCGCCCGCACCGCCCTGACCCGTCTGGAGGAGCTGGGTCTAGTGGAGATCCGCCGGGGCCGGGGCGGGAGCCGCCCCACTCTCCTGGGCAGGGCGGTGTCCCAGCGGCTGGAGGGCGGGCCAGGCGCCGCCGGCGGGCCGAAATGGGAGATATAACTGGTCGTAAACGGGCGAAAAATGGTGAAAAGCGGTGTGAAATGGGTGCAGTTTCTGGGAGCATCTCCCAGAAACTGGCCCATTTCCCTTTTTCCTTTTGTGGAAATCGCCAAATAAATCCGCTTATTTTCGGGTAAAACACACAAAAAAACGAGAAATTAAAAACTTGGCACAGAACTTGCTTTTTATTTGGGTGAAAACGGCGGCGGGATTTTTCCGATGCCGCCCAAATGGAAGCAAGGAGAGAAAACCATTGCAGTATGATTTTAACCAGCCCATTGACCGCTGGGACAACTTCGCCGTCAAATATGACGAGATGGAGGCCAAGTACGGCCGCCGGGATCTGCTCCCCATGTGGATCGCGGACATGGACCTGAAGACCGCCCCCGCCATCCTGGAGGCCATAGACGCCCGGAACAAGCAGGGCATCTTCGGCTACACCAGTCGTCCCGACTCCTATTTCCGGGCCGTCTGCGACTGGCAGGAAAAGCGCAACGGCTGGCGCCCCGACCAGGAGCACTGCGTCTTTGCCCTGGGGGTCGTCCCCGCCCTGTGTACCTGCGTCCGGGAGTTTTCTGCCCCCGGGGACGAGATCCTGTTCCTCACCCCCGTGTACGGCGAGTTTTTTGAATCGGTGGAGAACTGGGACCGCAAGCCCCTCACCGTGAGCCTGCTCCAGGACGAGGACGGCCGGTACAGCGTGGACTTTGATGCCTTTGAGGCCGCCCTGAAGCGCAAGCCCCCCATCTTTATCCTGTGCAATCCCCACAACCCCGTGGGCCGGGTCTGGACTCCCGAGGAGCTCCGCCGCATGGGTGAGCTGTGCGTGAAGTACGGCACCCTCATGGTGAGCGACGAGATCCACAGCGACCTGATGCTCTTCGGACACAAGCACACCCCCCTGGCCTCCGTGAGCGGGGAGATCGCCGCCCACACTATCACCTGCACCTCGGCCACCAAGACCTTCAACCTGGCCGGCCTCCAGGCCGCTACCCTGATTTTCCCCAATGAGGAGCTTCAGAACAAGTACCAGAAGTTCTGGAAGAGCCTGGACGTGCACCGCAACAACTGCTTCAGCCTGGTGGCCGTGGAGGCCGCGTTCCGCCACGGCGAGGAGTGGGTGGACCAGCTCCTGACCCATCTGGAGGGCAACGTTCTCTACGTGGAGGAGTTCCTGAAGGCCCACATCCCCGAGATCAAGCTCCACCGTCCCGAGTGCACCTATCTGCTGTGGCTCAACTGCAAAGGCCTGGACCTGCCCGGCGACGCTCTGCCCGCCTTTATGGCGGAGGAAGCCCACCTGGCCCTGAACGACGGCCGCGGCTTCGGTCCCGTGGACGGCGAGGGCTATATGCGGATGAACATCGCCTGCCCCCGCGGTGTGGTGGAGCGGGCCATGGCCCAGCTCAAGGCCGCCGTGGATAAGCGCATGGGCCGCTAAATGCCCGCAATCTGTGTGTATCTGTTCCCCCTTCGTCCTGACGGGGGTTGGATAATTAATTTTGAGGAGGTATTTCCCTGATGTCTAAGAACAACACCTTAGAGAAAAAGGGCCTGGTCATCCGCGCGCTGGACCGCGTGGAGCGTATCGGCAACGCCATGCCCAACCCCGCCACCATCTTCCTGATCCTGACCCTGGCCGTGATGGTCATTTCCGCCATCTGCGCCAACGCCGGTGTCTCGGTGACCTATGAGGCCATCAACACCACCACTGGCAATGTGGAAGAGGTCACGGTGGCCGCCGTGAATCTGCTCTCCGTGGATTCCATCCGCACCCTCATCACCAAGCTGGTGAGCAACTTCACAGGTTTCTTCGCTCTGGGCACCGTCTTCACCATCATCCTGGGCGTCTCCGTGGCTGACGGCTCCGGCCTGCTGGCCTCCCTGCTGCGGAAGGCCGCCGGCTCCGCGCCCAAGACCCTCATCACCGCCATGGTGGTATTCCTGGGCATCATGTCCAACATCGCCTCCTCCACCGGCTACGTGGTCCTGGTCCCCCTGGGCGCCATTCTGTTCATGGCCGTGGGCCGTCACCCCATCGCCGGTCTGGCCGCGGCCTTCGCCGGCGTGTCCGGCGGCTGGAGCGCCAACCTGCTCATCGGCACCAACGACCCCATGTTCGCCGGCATGTCCACCCAGGCCGCCAATATGCTGGATCCCAACTACACCGTTTCCCCCCTGTGTAACTGGTTCTTCATGTTCGCCTCCACCTTCGTCATCACCGCCATCGGCACGTTTGTGACCAATAAGATCGTGGAGCCCCGCCTTGGCAAGTACGAGGGCGCCATCGACGAGGACACCAGCACCGAGCTCTCCCCCGCTGAGAAGCGTGGCATGAAGTTCGCCGGCATTGCCGCCCTCATCTACATCGCTCTCATCGCCATCACCGTAGTGCCCACCAACGGCCTGCTCCGAGGCGCCGACGGCGGCTTCCTGCACAGCCCCTTCATGAGCGGCATCATCTTCATCATGATGCTCCTCTTCCTCATCCCCGGTATCGCTTACGGCGTGGGCGCCGGCACCATCAAGAGCGACAAGGACGTAGTCGAGCTGATGACCAAGGGCATCCAGGGCATCTCCGGCTTCATGGTCCTCATCTTCTTCGCCGCCCAGTTCACCAACTTCTTCACCTTCTCCAACCTGGGTACCATCCTGTCCGTGGCCGGCGCCAACTTCCTCAGCGACATCGGCTTCGTGGGCCTGCCCCTCGTCGTCGCCCTCATCCTCCTCACCGCCATCATCAACCTCTTTATTGCTGTGGACTCCGCCAAGTGGGCCATCATGGCTCCCGTGTTCGTGCCCATGTTCATGCGCCTTGGCATGTCTCCCGAGCTGACCCAGGTGGCCTACCGCATCGGGGACTCCTGCACCAACATCATCGCCCCCACCATGCCCTTCTTCGTGCTCACCGTGGCCTTCTTCCAGAAGTATAAGAAGGACGCCGGCATCGGCACCGTCATCTCCACCATGCTGCCCTACTCCATCTGCTTCCTCATTGGCTGGATCGCACTGTTCACCGTTTTCTATGTCCTCGGCCTGCCCTTGGGCCCCGGCTCCCCCATGTTCTATCCTGCCTAAAAGGACACCCTCCCTTTGCCCGAGCAGCGTCAGCGGCTCGGGCAAAGTAGGTTCATGTACATCAAAAGGAGGAATTTCCCATGCTGCCCAAAGAGGAAAAAATCAAAGAACTGCTCCGCCAGCACGGCCTGGACGGTGCGATTGTCTCTTCACCCGAGAACTTCCATTACGTCACCGGCTTTGCCGGCCATCAGCACACCGTCTCCCGTCAGCCCGGTTTCTCCGTAGCCGTGGTCTCCGCCCGGGAGGATGTGCCCACCCAGCTGACCACTATGGACTTCGAGGTCCCCACCTTCGAGAAGAAGAGCCAGGGCCGCTTTCTCGTCCGCAAGTACGACACCTGGACCGGCGTGAAGGTCTGGGATGAGATCACCACCGGCCAGGCGCTCCCCGCCGCCGAGATGGAGAACTCCATGGACGTGCTGAAGAAGATGGTCAAGGACATGGACCTGGCAAACAAGAAGCTGGGCGTGGAGCTGGACTATCTCACAGCCGGCTATTATAACAGCCTGTGCCAGGCCTTCCCCGAGGCCAGGTACGAGAACATCTCCGATCTCTTCGTCTTCGCCCGCAGCGTAAAGACCCCCGAGGAGATCCAGATGTTCCGCACCCTCTGCCGGGCCGCCGACGAGGGGTTCACCGCCGTGAGCAAGATCGCCAGGGTGGGCGTGAGCGAGCGGGAGCTGGTGGAGACCTTCCGCAAGACCGTCATCGCCACCGGCGTAGCCGCCCCCAGCGCCTGGTCCATGTTTTCCACCGGCGAGGCGGGCGCCCGCCTCACCATCCCCGAGGAGAACATCATCCGAAAGGGGGACGTGGTGAAGTTCGATGCCGGTGTGAACGCCGAGTTCGACTTCTACACCACCGATACCTCCCGTTCCTGGGTCATGGAGGGGGCCGACCCCACCATCCTGAAGCTGAAGGACCGCCTCTACGAGGGCCAGCGCCGGATGATCGCCGCCGCCAAGCCCGGCCTGCCCATGAACGAGCTGTTCCACATCGCCTATGACTATGTAAAGGAGGCCTTCCCCGCCTACCGCCGGGGCCATCAGGGCCACTCCATCAGCATGGGCCCCGCCACCGCTGAGGCCCCCTTCATCAACCCCACCACCACCCGGCCCCTGGAGGCCGGCATGGTCCTTGCCATGGAGGTCCCCTGCTACATCCGCGGGGTCAACGGCTTCAACATCGAGGACATGGTCCTCATCACCGAGGACGGCTGCGAGGTCCTCACCCCCGCCACCCCCCACTACCTTTAAAAATCGCAAAGGAGAAACTTTACCATGAAAGTTCTGATCGTAGGCGGCGTGGCGGGCGGCGCCGGCGCCGCCGCCCGCCTTCGCCGTAATGATGAGAAGGCCGAGATCATTCTCTTTGAGAAGGGGCAGTATATCTCCTTCGCCAACTGCGGCCTACCCTACTACATCGGCGGGACCATCACCGAGCGGGAGAAGCTCCAGCTCCAGACCCCCGAGGCCTTCCGCGCCCGCTTCAACGTGGACGTGCGGGTGAACAATGAGGTCCTGAGCGTGGACTCCGCCGCCAAGACCGTCTCTGTGAAGAATCACGCTACCGGCGAGACCTACACCGAGCGCTACGATAAGCTGGTTTTGTCCCCCGGCGCTTCCCCCATCCGGCCCAACATGCCCGGGATGGAGGACAACCACGTCTTCACCCTTCGGAACATCCCCGACACCTACGCCATCTATGACCATATCGAGCAGAACCAACCCAAGACCGCCGCCGTCATCGGCGCGGGCTTTATCGGCCTGGAGATGGCCGAGAACCTGGCTCACCGGGGGCTGAAGGTCTCCGTGGTGGAGGCCTCCCCCCACGTCATGGCCCCCATCGACCTGGATATGGCCCATCCCGTCCACAACTACATCCGGGGCGTGGGCGTGGGCCTCTACGTGGGCAAGAAGTGCGCCAGCTTCACCCGTGACGCCGTGCTCCTGGAGGACGGCACCTCCATTCCTGCCGACATGGTCATCCTGAGCATCGGCGTCATGCCCGAGACTCGCTTCCTCCAGGGAAGCGGCGTGGAGCTGGGCAAGCGAGGGGAGATTCTCATCGACGACCAGCTCCGCACCAGCGTGGCCGACATCTACGCCCTGGGCGACGCCGCCACCGTGAAGAACATCGTCACCGGCAGTACCCAGGTCATTCCCCTGGCCGGTCCCGCCAACAAGCAGGCCCGCATCGTGGCCGATGTGATCTGCGGCAAGAACGCCCGGTACAAGGGAAGCCAGGGCACCTCCATCATGAAGTTTTTCGACCTGGTGGTAGCCTGCACCGGCGAGAAGGAGGAGAGCCTGAAGGCAAACGGTATCCCCTACCACAAGATCTTCACCGTCTCCGCCAGCCATGCCGGGTACTACCCCGACGGCACCCAGATGGTGGTCAAGACCCTCTTCGCTCCCGAGACCGGCAAGATTTTGGGCGCGCAGATCGTGGGCGGCGAGGGCACGGATAAGCGCATCGACGACTTAGCCAATGCCGTTCGCTTCGGCATGACCGTCTATGACCTCCAGGAGATGGAGCTGGCCTACGCGCCCCCCTTCTCCAGCGCCAAGGACCCCGTGAACATGGTGGGCTTCGTGGGCCAGAACGTGCTGGAGGGCACCATGGTGCCCTTCTACGCCGAGGATGTGGCCAACATCCCCGCCAACGCCGTCTGTCTGGATGTGCGGAACCCCGAGGAGCTGGACGAGCTGGGGACCATCCCCGGCTTCGTGAACATTCCCGTCAACCAGCTCCGGGACCGCCTGGGTGAGGTGGACCTGTCCAAGGAGATCTACGTGAGCTGTCAGGTAGGCCTGCGGGGCTATGTGGCCCAGCGCATCCTGGCCCAGAACGGGGCCAAAGTCCACAACCTGTCCGGCGGCTACACCCTGTACTCCGCCTACGTCAAGGACCAGGAAGGCCTGGCCGACGGCGAACTGAAAAACTGCGCCTCCTGCGGCAAGCAGGAGAAAAAATAAGGAGGACCCCATGCTGAACAACGCTACTTACGAGGCTTATGTCCGCATCCTGAAGAACGAGCTGGTCCCCGCTCTGGGTTGCACCGAGCCCATCGCCATCGCCCTGGCCGCCGCCAAGGCCCGGGAGGCTCTGGGGGCCATGCCCGAGAAGATCGTTGCCCGTTGCAGCGGTAACATCATCAAGAACGCCAAGGGGGTCATCGTCCCTACCACCGGTAACATGAAGGGCATCGACACCAGCGCCGTCCTGGGCGCTGTGGCCGGCGACCCCTCTCTGGGCCTGGAGGTCCTGAGCAAGGTGGACCATGTGGCCCTGGAGAAGACCCGGGAGCTCCTGACCCGGGGCATCTGCGCCACCGAGATTTTGGACACCCCCGCCCAGCTCCACATCATCGTGGAGATGGAGGGGGCGGGACACACCGCCCTGGCCGAGATCCGGGACGAGCACACCAACCTTATCCGCCTGGAGAAGGACGGCGAGGTCCTCTTCCGGAAGGAGGAGGCGGCCCGGTCCGAGGAGGACGAGTCCGACTCCGACCTGAAGCTTCTGAACCTGTCCGACATCCTGACCTTTGCCGACACCGTGGACATGGAGGATGTGCGTCCCATGCTGGAGCGGCAGGTCGCCTATAACCTGAAGATTGCCCGAGAGGGCATGACCCACGCCTACGGCGGCCGGGTGGGTTCCACCCTGATGCGCCACTACGGGGAGAATGTCCGTCTCCGTGCCCGGGCCATGGCTGCCGCCGGCAGCGATGCCCGCATGGGCGGCTGCGTCCTGCCCGTGATCATCAACTCGGGCAGCGGCAACCAGGGCATCACCTGCTCCGTACCCATCGCCGTCTACGCCCAGCACCTGGGCGTGGAGGACGAGGTCATGTACCGGGCCCTGGTGGTGAGCAACCTGGTGGCCCTCCTCCAGAAACGGGGCATCGGCCGCCTGTCCGCCTTCTGCGGCGCGGTCTGCGCCGGCTGCGGCGCGGGCGCCGGCATCACCTACCTCCACGGCGGGGACTACGACACCATCGCCCGCACCATCACCAACACCCTGGCCAATGTGTCCGGCATCGTCTGCGACGGCGCCAAGGGCAGCTGCGCCGCCAAGATCGCCGCCTCGGTGGACGCAGCCATCCTGGGGCACGAGATGTCTATGGATGGCAATACATTCGGGGCCGGCGAGGGCCTGGTGATGGAAAACGTGGAAGAGACCATTGCCACCATCGGCACCATGGCCGCCCAGGGCATGAAGGAGACTGACCACGTCATCCTCAAGCTCATGATCGGCCAGGACGCCGGTTGCTGATCCGGCGCGTAAAAAGGACCTCCTGGCAGATAGGACGGCGCCCATATAACAGTTTCCGTTATTGAGGCAAAAGGCCGATAGCCAAATGATATGGGTACGGACAATGAATGTTTGCAACGCACAGGCATATGAAATTGTAAAGTTTGAACTGATTTACGATTGACATCGAGAACACCCGGGCGAAAATGTTCGGGCACTTCTTTGTGCAGATGGCAGAAATTTTCACATTTTTATCAAAAATCACCTCACCCACGAGAGCAACCGCACTGGCAAGGAGCTAACTCAGCGGGACTTCGTACTGGGCTTTATCAAGCAGGCTCTGACCAAAGCGGAAAACACCCGCACAGCCGAGGAGCAGCCAGCTGAATAAGACAAACCGCAGCAACCCACGGGGGGCTGGGGATTCCCAAAACAGGGAGTCCCCAGCCCCTTTTTTCGTTTTCACCGGAGTGGATGAGCGCTCCCCCCGCCGCTGCCCCGTGTGGCCTTCTTTTGCGGAGGGTGGCATCCCTGCCCCACCCAAGAAAAAGGGCCGTGTTGGCGAGGTGTGGGAAAAGTTAAAAAAGAAGAAAGGAGGGTTGAGAGATGGCCTGCAGCACAAAAATCGATTGACAGAGGATGAAATGAATATGGCAAAAAACACGAATCTGCCGAACCTACCGACCCATCTGTGCTATCAGGTAAAGCGGATCGGCAGCTACCACACCACCAAAGAGATAGACAGCCTCCGCATCAAAAACCAGCGCACATGGTTCCGCTACTCAGAAAATGTGGGTGGGGATGCCATCAGCTTCCTCCGACGGTTTTGCGGTAAGACCTTTCCCGAAGCGGCGGGGTACCTGCTGTCCTACCACGGCAGGGCCAGAGATTCCCCCACACTGTCCGTCAGACCAAATCCAGCCTCGGTGGAGAAGCCCAAAGAACCCGTCCCCTTTGCCCTGCCGCCCCCACACCAGGACAGCCGCAGAGTGTTTGCCTACCTGAGAAAAAGAGGCATCGCCTCTCAGGTCATCCGTGGCTTTCTGGACTTCGGCCTACTGTATGAGGACGGAGAACACCACAACTGTGTGTTCGTTGGCCGGGACGAAACGGGCAAGGCGGTGTTCGCCGGCAAGCGTGGGACCACATGGTCGCAAAGTCCGTTTGTCTCCGTTTCCGCCTGCGGCAAAACTGCGCCCACCTCCTTGCTTCTCCTTTTCCCATCGAACCTGCTGCGCTGGGTTTCGATGGGAACCCTGTTTTTGCTGCACCCTCAACCGTTCCCTGCGCAGCAATGCCGTGGCCCTGCGCTGCCTCCATGACGGCGCTCTGGAAACCTACCTCAAGGAAAACCCGCACTTAAAGAGGAGCATCCTGTGTCTGGACGCGGACAAGCGGGGGCGGGAGGCCGCAGAGAAGATCACAGCAAAGTATCAGGAATTGGGGTACATCGTGGCGGATCGCCTGCCTCCCCACGGCAAGGACTGGAACGAGGCCCTCTGCCACCGGCAGCCCAGGCGAGAGAGGGAGTGATGCCAAAGAAACAGGACCCATATCTGGATCAAACAAAGATTATCTGAAAAAGGAGAAATCCCAACCATGAAATAAATCCTTACCACCCTGTGCGCCGCAGCCATTGCCATGACCTGAGCCGTCCCGGCCCTTGCGGCCGGAGAGAACCCCAGCGCCTTTTATCCCATCAAGGTAGAGGAATATCCGGAGGGAGAGAGTTCCCGCATCCGGAAGGTGTACCAGCTTGCCCTGTCGGACGACCCCGCCCAGATTTCCACCGAGGATTTTGAACGGGACGGCAGGCTGTATTTTCTGCTGGATATGACCCGTGAGGACTCTGTGGGTGTGGTCACCCGCCCCCATATTGAAACCATCACCGCCAAAAGCGATACGGACGATCTGCAAAAGGTGCTGGCCCAGACAGACTGCGAAACCGTGACCTACACTGCCATCTTCGGCAGTATGCCCATCCCGGAGGAGCAGACTTCCACAGAGACACCCACCGAGGACGGCTGCAGCGTCACCGCTGAACCCATGGCAACCCAGCCTCTGGTCATTGGGGCCGTTGTTTGGGCCATGGCAGTGGGCGGCGTGTTCGCTGTGAAGAAGTTCAAAGAGAGAAGATCATGATGCGAATGAAGAACATCCGCCTGTTTCTGTTGTGCGCCATGCTGTGCGCTCTATGCGTGGCTCCGGCCAGCGCACCGGAATACACCGTTGCTCCTCCGGATGACTATACCTTCGGACGGCCTACCTCGGAGGACACCATCTACGAGGAAAAGGGCCCCAATGTGGATCGAAGCAAACATACCGCCCTCATCCCGCCTGCCTTCGGCAGTCCTACCAGCTACCTTCCCAGCAGTGGTGAGGCTCTGACCCAAAACCTGCTTCCCGGCGGGCTGTCTGGCGGTCTGGTCAACTCCGTTCCCGGCGCCAAAGCGACCTGTCCTGAAGTTGACAGTGGCGGTTCCCGGATTGAAAGCACCACAGCTTTCACCGATGTCACCAGTGACTTCTACTAAAGCGGCGGCCACCTGGGCACGCTGAAGATTCCCACCATCGGCCTGAGCGTCAAAATTTATCAGGGCACAGACAGCGCTGCGCTGAAAAAGGGCTCGGGCCGCTTCGAGGCCACCTCCATCTGGAATGGGAATGTTGCTGGCCACAATCGCGGGGTGAATAATCACTTTGGACGGATTCACGAGCTGGAGTCTGGGGACACCATCACCCTGACCACCAAGCCGGGGAGTCGTATGGACGGGCCGCCTTTTCCAACCCAACATACCATTACAATGATAAAGGAGAACAGACCTATGCTGAAAATTACTGCAATCGGAAACCTGACCAACGATATGGAACTGAAAATGAATAAGACCGCCGGCAAGCCCTACGCCATCCTCCGCATCGCCTCCGACCGACGCTACAAGGATCGGGCAATCTCCATTCCAACGCCGCCGGGAGTGGCTGGAGCAGCGCAGGGGGGCTGATGTGCATTACCTCCGCCACCGGGGACACGGCGGGACGCAACAGGGCGGCCAAGGCTCTGCTCACGCAGGCGGACGCGCTGGACCGGAGCGCGGCAGACCGAAGGGCTCGGCAGACCCGCGCGGACGCGGGCCGGAAGGATTCCCAGCGCTCCGCCGCCTTCGGATTGAACCTGGGCGACATGGTGATGCAGATGGGGGTTGGCGGTCTGGTCGGAAAGGTCGGCTCTCTCGGCCTGATGGGGGCCTCCGTGGCCGGCGACACCACGCTGGATTCCCTGGAACGGGGCGGAACGCCGGGACAGGCCCTTGCCAACGCCACCGCCGCCGGGGCCGCCGAGGTGCTGACCGAAAAGCTCCCGGTGGATCAGCTCTTCGATCTGGCCAAGGGGACCGGGAAAACCGGGGTGCGGCAGGTCGTGCGGAATCTGCTCGGTACCATGGGCAGCGAGGGCGCGCAGGAGGCGGTCACCGAGATCGCCGACAATCTGGCGGATCAGGCCATCATGGGGGACAAGTCCCAATATGAAAACTACGCCCGCTCCCTCATGGAGGGCGGCATGGACGAGCGGAGCGCCCGGAACGCGGCGGCGAAACAGTTCTATCTCTCCAATGTGGGACAGGCCGCCGCCGCCGGCGCTCTGATGGGCGGCATTATGGGCGGAGGGGCACAGCTCATCGGCTACGCAAACGGGGCGCAGGGGCGGCGGGAGCGCCGCGCCATTGACCGCGCCTATCATGCCATGCAGGCAGACGGGGTATTCTCCGATCAGGCCGCGCAGGCCCGGCACGAGGCCAACCGGGCCATCGGGCTTCCTGTATTCCGTCCCACCGCCGCACCGCTTCCCCTATTTGACCGGGAAGGCAATCAGGTCAACGCTGCCGCCGCTCCGCAGGCGCAAAAAACCGCCTCCACGGGGGAGGCGGAAAAAATTAATCCTGGCGCACGTCAGACCATTCGTGAGATGGTCAGTGATATGCCGAATGCGGGTTATCAAGTTCCGTATGTGTCTATGCCAAAGGATGCCTTGCTTGGGCCGGATGGAGTTCAAGTCGCAGAGAATAAAATTCCGGCGGCGATTAGAAAGTACATGAGCAAACTTTTCAAAGGAAAAGTCCTAAAGGTTGGCTCTGACCATAAGGTGTATATCGATAAAGGCGGAATTGAGGAGTTCACTTTCCCGGCGAAGCGGATGGATGGAGAGATAAAAACGGCTAAAATGGCCGCTGGGGCAAACTTGGATACAACTCTTGAACCCGCGGTGTTTCTTCTTAATGTCGAGGACGATGGACACCATCCAGAAGCCATTGGTGGATGGGATAATTTCTATGTAAAGTTCCAAACAGATACGGGAACATACTCCGGTGTGGTCAAAACGAAAGTGACAGCCCGGGGACGGGTGTTCCACGATATCACCGAGATACAAAAAGAAGAGAGCCCCTCCGCCCGCGGTGACAACGGTGAAAACCCGCCGCCCGCCTGGAAAAGCACCTCTTCTTCTAACACCATGATACCCCAAACCGGGGAAGGCGTCAAGGGGGAGTTTTCCCCGAAAACAGACGCCGTATCCCCCGAGGACAGCACGGGGGCGGCTCCGCTGGGGTTCGACCCGTACAGCCATTTGCAGAATCAGAGCGGCTCCTTCCACCCGGACGGGGAAAAGGCTTTCCGCCAGGTGGATGTCCCCACGCAGGACTACGACGGGCGGAGCATCCCAAAATCCGCCGCCACGGTGATGGAATCTCAGGCTGCGCCGGACAGCGCCGTTGCCGTCATTCGGGACGCCATTGCAAGGGGAGAGTTCTCCTTCGACACCATTACGGATCAGGCCGCCGGGGAACGGGCGCGGAAAACCGTTGCGGAAAACGGATTTGACGGGGCAAAGGTGCTCTTTCATCAGGCCGCCTCCAGGGGCGTTGTGTCAAAAAACAACATCGCGCTGGGGCAGGTGCTTTTGAACAACGCCATGAACGCCGGAGACAGCGGAGCCGTCATTGATATCCTGACCGACTACTCCGCCCTGTCCACGGCGTCCGCCCAGGCCATGCAGGCGCAGAGGATGCTGAAAAAGCTCTCCCCGGAGGGGCAGCTTTACGCCGTGCGGCGAAGCGTGGAGAACTACCAGGCGGAACTTCAAAAGAGGCTGGGAGACAAAGCCCCGGAGATCACAGTGGACAAGGCCCTCTATCAGGAGTTTTTGGACGCGGGGGACCAATCCGGAAGAGACGCCGCCATGGAGAAGATCCTCCAGAACGTGGCCGATCAGGTCCCGGCCACCTGGACGGACAAGTGGAACGCGTGGCGGTATCTCTCCATGCTGGGCAACCCCCGCACCCATGTGCGGAACATCGTGGGCAACGCCGGGTTCGTGCCGGTGCGGATGGTGAAGGACGCCATCGCCACCGTGCTGGAGTCCGGCGTGGACTACCTCTCCCCCAAAGGGATCGTGCGGACGAAGGCCGCGCTGAATCCGGCCTCTCAGAGTGATCGCGCGCTGGTGAGGGCCTGCTTCGGTGACATCGCCAACGTGGAGGAACAGCTTCTCGGCTCCGGCAAATATTCCGAGAGCGCCGCCGGGCAGATCAGGGACCGGCAGACCATAAACAAGCTGCCAGGTCAGTTCCAGCAGATGCCCTACATCGACGCCTGGGGCCGGACGGAGCGCAGCGGAAGCCTTCCGGAGCGGGCCTTCAACAACTTCCCGAATCCGTCTTACGTCTCCAAAGAGACTGTGACGGCGGCAGACCGGGAGCTCCAGAGGCTCAAGGATGCCGGTCAGGACGGCGTGTTCCCCCAGCGGGTAAGCCAGAGTGAAAAGGTGGATGGGCTGTCTCCGGTGCCCACCTGCAGCACCGTATACTGTCCTGTGTAGGTTCGGATGAGAAAGTCCACCATGGCTTTTCCGCAACCCTTGCCCTGAAAGGCAGGCTCCACGGCGATGTTTTTCAGCTCCAGGACGCCGCCCCCCTCATCGGTCACCACGCATTCGGCCTTGACACCATCGTCCTCCAGCAAATACATGGTTCCCCGCTCCAGATAGCGGTCGATCATGTCCTCCTGCTCGTCCGCCAGCAGAAGTAAATCAAGGTATCTCTTTTTATCCCTTTCAACTTTTTTGATTTTCATGGGCACACTTTACTGTTTCAGAAGCCGCTTCAGCGCGGCGGCATCCAGCAGATTCACCGTCACAAACTTTCCCTGATAGAATACCGCCCAGTTGTTGAACACGCAGGGCAGAGATTTGGCCTCTTCCAGGGTACCCACCGGAACGAGGGTGTAGGGCACCTCCAGTTCCCGGCAGGTCTTATGCACCAATTCCACGCTCTGGTGGATGTAGGGACACTGGGAACTGTAATAGACGGTCAGTTCCTGGGTTTCGATCGCCTGCCGCTTGGCGTTCTCCGCAAACCGGGGCTTTGTCCCGTCAAAGGAGAGGGCCAGCAGCCGGTAGCCGTCCGGAGTGGTGTCCACCGTTTCAAACCCATACTTTTCCGCGAAAGCCTGGTCCGATAGCCAGGCCTTTTGCTTTTCCGCACCCAGCATACACACGCCGGATTTTCCCTTAGCTCTGGCATCAGCCAGGCAGTACTCCATCAACTGCCTGCCGTAGCCCTTGCCCTTGAAGTCCCCGGTGACCCAAAGACAGTAGATATAGAGGAAGTTATCCCCCTCCACCGGCACCCAGGCAGTCTCCAAGGGGGCGTACTCAATGAATACCACGCCCTTGGCGTCCAGCTTGCGGAACACATGCCCCTCTTTCAGCCGCTCCCGGAGCCAGGCCCGCTTGGCCTCCACACCGGGGTGGGGCTTCTTGCTGCGGATGATGCAGCACAGATGCTCCCAGGCCAGATTTTCTTCCGTCAGATTGATAAATTGGTCACTCATCACTTACCACCGCTTTTCGTACACCAGATCCACAATCCCGTTCCAAAGTTCCGTCCCCACCAGCTTCATCTGCAGTTCCTTAGGAATCTCCTGAAACAGCCGCACGCCTTTGCCCAGCAATGAGGGGATGATCGACAGCCACAGCTGATCGATGCGCCCCTCTTTCAAAAGCTGCCCAGCCACGGACGCGCCGCCGCAGGTTCAGACATTGCCCGCATGCGACCTTTTCAGCTTGTCCACCAGGACAGTCAGTTCCCCATTTCAGAAGGAAATGTCCTCCTGGTCTTTTTCCTGCCGGTGGGTCACCACATAGCAAAGGCGGCCCTCATAGGGCCAACTGTCCGGGGAGAGCTCCGTGACCAACTAGTGATAAGTGGTCCAGCCCATGACGATGGCGTCCACCGTATCCAAAAATGCCGGGTAACTGCCGGGGGGCATCCGGCTCACTGCCGTCGCCCGCCAGCCAACCCACGCCGCCCTGCTCGTCCGCAATATATCCGTCCACGCTCATGACGAGATATAACACAATCTGTCCCATGACGATCCCCTCCGTTGCCCCTATTGTACCCAAGAGTTGCAAAAAGAGTAAGGCAAAAAGAAACATGACAGACAGTTGTCGTGTTCCTGTGGTATAATACAGAAAAAAACAGGAAAGGCGGTGCATCCCATGAAAATGGAGCGGCTCATCGGCATCCTCTCCATTCTGCTCCAGCGGGAAAAGGTCACTGCCCCGGAACTGGCGGAGCGGTTCGAGGTGTCCCGCCGGACCATCCAGCGTGACATCGAGTCCCTGTGCCGAGCGGGTATCCCCATCTCCACCGCCCAGGGTGCTGGCGGCGGCCTCTCTATCATGGAGGGCTACCGGGTAGACCGCACGGTGCTCACCGATCCGGAGATGCAGGCCATTCTGGCAGGGCTGCGAAGCTTGGACAGTGTCAGCGGCAATCGGCGCTATGTGCAGCTGATGGAGAAGTTGTCCGCCGGGACAGGCGGGCTGGTGCCCGGCGGCGCCCACATGCTCATTGACCTCTCCTCCTGGTACAAGACCAACCTGCCGCCGAAGATTGAGCTCATCCAGGAAGCCATCGAGCAGCACCGCACCATTTGCTTTACCTATTTCTCTCCCAAGGAGGAATCGGTGCGCACGGTCGAGCCCTACTACCTGGTGTTTCACTGGTCCACCTGGTATGTGTGGGGCTGGTGTCAAATGCGGAAGGATTTCCGCCTGTTCAAATTGAACCGTATGACAGAGCTCACCACTGATGGCCCCTTTACTCCTCGTTCTGCACCCCTGCCCAACCTGGAGCCGGAGCAGGTCTTTCCGGTAAAATACCAGGTCACTATTCTCTTTGATCCGGCCTGCCGCTGGCGGCTGGTGGAGGAATACGGGGCAGACCGCTTCACCGTGGAACCGGATGGCAAACTGCGCTTTACCGGCGGCTTTCCAGATGCGGACAGCGTGCTCAGCTGGGTTCTGACCTTCGGAGACAAGGTGGAATTGCTGGAGCCGCATGAGCTGCGGGAGCAGTTGAGGGAGTTGACCGGAACACTGGCCCGTCGTTACAGGAGGGATTGACATGGCCTCTCATCAGGACTTTGTGGACTATGTGGCCGAGCAGCT
Organism: Candidatus Pseudoscillospira sp. SGI.172; assembly: GCF_050313575.1. NCBI lineage: Bacteria > Bacillati > Bacillota > Clostridia > Candidatus Pseudoscillospira > Candidatus Pseudoscillospira sp. SGI.172. The sequence continues at coordinate 21,133 of NZ_JBNPLQ010000023.1, forward strand.
GCGGGAGGCCGGAGCCATCCGCAGCCGGAAAATGTTCGGCGAATACGGCCTTTACTGCGACGGGGTGTTCTTCGCCGTCATCTGCGGCGACCAGCTTTTCGTAAAGGTCACCCCGCAGGGCGAAGGGGCCTTTCCCGATCTGCCCAAGGCCCCGCCCTATGAGGGGGCCAGGGACTACATTTGGGTGGAGAATGTGGAGGACCGGAACACCATGGCCGCCCTCACCCGCCTCACCTGTCTGGCCCTTCAGGCCCAGCCGAAAAAACGGAGGAAATGATCATGGCTTTTGACTACAAGAAGGAGTACAAGGAATTCTATCTGCCCCCCAAGACGCCGGGCATCGTCACCGTGCCCGCTATGAATTTCCTGGCCGTGCGGGGCCAGGGCGATCCTAATGCAGAGGGCGGCACCTACAAGCAGGCCCTGGAACTGCTCTATGCGGTGGCCTTCACCATTAAAATGAGCAAATTGGGCAAGCACAAGCTGGAAGGCTATTTCGACTATGCGGTGCCGCCCCTGGAGGGCCTGTGGTGGCAGGAGGGGGGCCATGGCGTGGACTACACCCGCAAGGCGGATTTCCGGTGGATCTCCCTCATCCGCCTGCCGGAGTTTGTGACGGAAGATGTTTTCCGCTGGGCCGTCCGGGAAGCCACAGAAAAAAAGCAGCGGGACTTCTCGGCGGTGGAGTTCTTCCCCTGGGAGGAGGGACTGTGCGTCCAGTGTATGCACATCGGCCCCTACGACAATGAGCCCGCCACCGTGTCCGCCATGGAGGAATACGCCAGGGCCCAGGGCTACGAGGAAGACTTTGGGGAAGGCCGGTTCCACCACGAGATTTACCTGAGCGATGCCAGGCGTTGCAAGCCAGAAAAGCTGAAAACCGTCATCCGGCAGCCGATCAAACAGGCAGAATGAGGAGAATCCACCATGGAAATCAGAAAACTTCGTAACGGTGACGATCTCTTTGCCGTTAGCCGGGTGTATGAGGAGAGCTGGCGCGGGGCGTATCGCGGGCTGTTGCCCCAGGCCTATCTGGACGGCATTCCGGCGGGAAAATGGGTTCCCTATCTGGAGCAGGCAGGCCGAGAGTCTCTGCTCTTGCTGGATGGAGAAAAAATCGTTGGCACCGCCAACTGCTGTGCCAGCCGCTTCCCAGAATTGTCGGACTGGGGAGAGATCGTTTCGCTCTATCTTCTGCCGGAATACTGGGGAAAATGCTACGGGAAACTGCTGTTTTCCGCTGTGGTGGAACAGTTGGAGGCCATGGGCTACCGGGATCTCTTTTTGTGGGTGCTGGAGGGAAATCAGCGAGCCAGGACCTTCTATGAGCGCATGGGGTTCGGTCCCAATGGAACCTATGTAGATGACGAGATTGGCGGAATGCCGATACGAGAGATGCAGTACCGCAAGGAGGACAACGGATGAACAAGGCAGGATACAACCACCGGGAAGCGCAAGTCCGCCGCTGGTTTTCCATGTGGCTTGACGGGCAGGACACGGGCATTGGGGACCTCTTTGCGCCTGATGCCGTCTACATTGAAAGCTGGGGGCCGGAGTATCACGGCAGCGAGAAGATCAAGCTGTGGTTTGATGAATGGAACACCCGTGGAACCGTGCAGTGCTGGGACATTCGGCAATACTTCCACAAAGAGAATCAGACCGTGGTGGAGTGGTCCTTCCGGTGCGCCATGACGGATGGTGTGATCCAGAGCTTTGACGGTCTCTCCCTCATCCGCTGGAATGAGGTGGGACAGATCTGCTTTTTGCAGGAATTCGGCTGCAACGAAAACCGCTACGACCCCTACGCCCAAGGGAAAACCCCGGTATTTCGGGAAAAGCATGCGCTGTGGTTCTAAGGGAGGAAACGATATGAATGGCTTTACCCGTACAGAAACCCGCTTCTCCCTATGCGGCCTCAACTGCGCCCTGTGCTCCATGCACCTAGGCGGGCATTGTCCCGGCTGCGGCGGCGGAGCAGGTAACCAAAGCTGCGCCATAGCCAAATGTTCCCTGAAACACGGCAGCGTCCAGTTTTGCTGGGAGTGTCCAGAGTACCCCTGTCCCCGTTACGAAGGCTTTGACGACGGAGATTCCTTTGTCCCACACCGGAACCGACAGCAGGATATTGCCCAGGCCCGAGATCTGGGACTGGAAGCCTACCTTGCCCAGTTGGAAGAAAAACGGGCGATTCTGGATGAGCTGCTGACTCATTACAACGATGGCCGCCGCAAGATCCTTTTCAACATGGCGGTCCATCTCCTGCCCTTGGAGGATTTGCGCTCTGTAATGGCCGCTCTGGGCAGCCGGTCTGAGCTGGACGAGCAGCCGATTAAGGAGCGTGCCCTCGCCGCCATAGAACTCCTCCAGCAGGCGGCAGACCGCCGGGGCGTCAGCCTGAAGCTCAGCAAGAAACCGAAGAAGGGGTGATCGCATGGTGACTTCCAAGGTGACAGTCCATTTTCCCTGCCCGGTAGAGCTGGTGTGGCAGACGGTGACCGACCTTGCCCATACCGCCTGGCGCAGTGATTTAGCCCGAGTGGAAGTTCTGGACGAAACCCATTTTGTGGAGCACACCAAGAGCGGCTACGCCACGAATTTTACCGTCACGGCCTGGGAACCCCTTTGCCGCTGGGCTTTTACTATGGAGAACGGCAACATGTCCGGCGCCTGGGAGGGCATCTTCGAGGCGGCTGAGGGCGGCGCTCGACTGACCTGTACTGAGACCGTCACAGGCAAGCACTGGTGGATGCGCCCCTTTGTCCCCGGATATCTAAAACGGCAGCAGACGCTGTATCTGGACGATTTGCGGAAGAAATTGCTGAAATGAGCCGTGTTAATCTGCGTTGCTTGCAGCAACGGGCCATTCTCCTTACAATGGCGGTAACACCTAAGCGAAAGGAGTTATCCCTCATGTTAAGCGAAAACATAAAGGCAATCAGAAAATCAAAGGGACTTTCACAATAAGAGCTTGCCATTAAGCTGAATGTGGTGCGGCAAACAGTCTCTAAATGGGAGCAAGGATTGTCAGTCCCGGATTCCGATCTATTGATCTCCCTATCGGAAGCGCTTGAGACGCCCGTGAGCACGTTACTTGGAGAGACTGTGATTGAATCGGAGGTTGATGCCATAAATGCGATCTCCGAAAAGCTGGAGATCATCAATTTGCAGCTCGCACGGAGAAAGACGCTCAGAAGGAAACTCCTTCATCGGCTGCTGATCTCATTATGCGTGGTCACAGCGGCAGTTTCTGTGGTCTTGATCGTAGTAAATAGTCCTTATTTGGGTTGGGATTATAGTGCCCCGGAACTTGCCGTTGCAGGCACGGTTTTTCACGCGTTTGAATGGTTGTTTGTCAGGCTGGCCCCCATTGTCCTGATAGCGGCAATCGTTGGAATTTGTTTGACGCGAAAAAAGTATAAAATGGTCTTTCGGAAGGGCAGTTCCAAGGACTGCGCTGTATAAACGCCACCGGACAAATATGAGCACGGTAAATTGGGCAGGAGCCGCAGATTTCCGGTGGGGACAGTATGCGGCCGCTGATTTTGAAGGATATCGTCGCCGTACTGCGGCAGTTGAACGAGAAGGAATGAGATCGGTGACAGAGAAAACATTTTTGATTGACCATATCCCCGCCGTGCTCTATGGAGAACCGTCCCAAAATATATACTTATTTGTCCACGGTCAATGCGGATGCAAGGAGGAGGGTGGGGCTTTTGCCGAAATTGCCTGCCCCGCGGGGTATCAGGTGCTGGCAATCGATCTGCCGGAGCACGGTGCTCGCAAGGGCGGGAAAAGCCGCTTCAACCCATGGACGGTGGTGCCGGAGCTGCGGGCAGTGGAGGGGTACATGAAGTCCCGTTGGAGGAAAATCAGCCTCCGCGCCAACAGCATCGGCGCGCATTTCTCCATGCTTGCCTTTACAGGAGAGCATATTCACAAGGCGCTTTTCGTCTCACCCATTGTCAACATGGAGCGGCTGATTGCTGATATGATGGGCTGGGCAGGCATCACCGATCAGGAACTAAAAGAGCGGGGCGAAATCGTCACTCATTCTGGTCAGACTCTTTCGTGGCGCTATCTAACCTGGGAGCGGGAGCATCCCATACAAAACTGGTGCTGCCCCACGGCGATTCTCTATGCCGGGCGGGACGACATGACCGGCCGCCAAACCGTGGAGCGGTTCGCGTCCGCCCACAGTGCGGCGCTGACCGTCATGGAAAACGGCGAGCATTGGTTCCATACGCCTGAGCAGCTGTCTGTGCTGCGCAAGTGGGAAAAGTCAGAGTTGAAAGCGGCGGAAAGGATGGATCACGATGGCGTTTGATTTTAAAAAAGAGTACGGGGAATTTTATTTGCCGAAAAGTACCCCCCAATCGTGACGGTGCCGAAGGCCAATTACATTGCCGTGCGCGGACAGGGCGACCCCAATGAGGAGGGCGGTGCGTACAAAGCGGCGGTGGGTGTTGTCTACGCCGTTGCCTACGCCATTAAGATGAGCAAGATGGGCGACCGGCGCATCGAAGGTCATTTCGATTTCGTAGTGCCGCCGCTGGAGGGCTTCTGGTGGCAGGAGGGCGTGCGAGGTGTGGACAGTGCGCACAAGGATTCGTTTCAATTGATCCCGGTCATCCGCCTTCCGTACTTCGCGGCACGGGAGGACTTTGGCTGGGCGCTGGAAACCGCCTCGAAGAAGAAAACGCCGGACTGCTCCGCCGCCGAATTTCTGACCGTCGACGAGGGGCCCTGCGTACAGATGATGCACCTCGGGCCGTATGACGACGAGCCCGCCTCCGTAGCCCGGATGGACGCCTATCTCGCAGAAAACGGCTGCGAAAACGACCTTTCCGGCACCCGTCTGCACCATGAAATCTATCTGACCGACGCCTGTAAGGTCGCCCCGGAAAAGTGGAAAACGGTGATTCGGCATCCGATCCGGAAAGTTTGAGGAGGTATCCATGACTACGGATGAACTGCTGTTCTTTGACCCGCTGCCACAATTTTTGTCTGTCTACGAAGCGCTGAAGAACACCCTCGCAGCGCGTTACCCGGAGATGACCGTCAGGGTAACGAAAACGCAAATTTCCTTTCGGAGCAGATACGTGTTCACCATGGTTTCACTGCCCTGCCGGCGCAAAAAAGACTGGCCCGACAAATACCTGATGGTCTCCTTCGGGCTGGCGGTGCAAAAGGAATCACCACGCATCGCAGCGGCGGTGGAGGCATATCCCGGTCGATGGACGCACCACGTGATCATAGAGCGGGCGGAAGATCTGGATGCACAGCTGCTGGACCGGATCAACGAGGCGTATCAGTTTTCTATGGCCAAATAGACTTCAAGGAAACGCATTTGTTTGACAGAAGGGGCAAACCATGCGAATGCCGATGGCTGCCCGGTGTCGGATGAAGAGATCCGGGCGGCATCATCGCCCCCCTGCTGGCGGCGCGGTACCCAGCCAAAAGATTCGTAACGGCGGCCGGTTCAGGACTCTTCCAATCGAACGGCAGAACAGGACAAGGCCTTTGTCACTTCCCTGACGGCATTGCTGCACGATGTGAAATGTATGTCTGCAATAAGCGGATTGAGGCGCCGCATCCCCAGAGTAAAGTGAGTGGTAGTAGTGGATCCCCTTGGTACCGGCAACCACGAAGCCGGATTTCCCGTAAAAATGGATATTTCCGGTTATGGCAAGGGCCCCCGCTCCAAGACGTCCAGCCACCTCCATAGAGTGCCGGAGCAGGGCGGTGCCGTAGCCCTTGTGCTGCTCCGACGGGGCTATGCTGATGGGTCCAAACGTCATACTGGAGACTGTGCCGCCGCCATCCGTCCGGATCTCAGAGCGGGCATACATCACATGGCCGATGAGTTTGCCGTCCCGTTCCAGCACAAAATCCAGTTCCGGAACAAAGTCCGGCCTGCCCCGAAAGCTGTGCAGGACATAATGCTCCAGACACCCGGGACGATATACGTTCCAGAATGCCTCCCGGGTCAAATTTTCTGCTTCACGATAGTCTTCTGCGGTCTCTAACCGAATAATACCGTCTTTTTTCATGGTACTCCTCCTAAAATTGTTGGCGTTCAATTTGGGGAGGTTTGGTTGAAATCGTCTGGCACAAACCTCCCGGTCAGCCGACAATCTCCAAGGTGTTGTTTTTCAAACAGCAGTCTCCTAAAATTTTAATGTTGATCCGGCCTTTGACCGTATCACAAAGATATTGTGGAGCACTCTCCGCTTAAATTCAAGGCGTCCGGCACTTTTGGGGCAAACAATTCCTGCATTTCAGATCTGAACTCAGGTCGTTTCGAGTCGGCACATCCTGCAGGATCCATCGTCCGGTTGTATTTTTGCTGAAAAAGAATATAATCAAAAATCATGAAAGATGCCCTGGAGCAGGTCCCAGTACTTCATTTAAAAAAGGGCGGCACAAAAACAGGGGGGGACAACAGACATGAATATCGTCATCATCAGCGGTCAAAATCACAAAGGCAGCACATACCTTGTGGCGCGGGAGCTTGCTGAAAAGGTGGGCGGAGAAATTACAGAATTCTTCTTGCCCCGGGATTTTGACGAACCCTGTATTGGCTGTTGGACCTGTTTTCGGACCGAACTGTCCCATTGCCCCCACTATGGGAAACTGCAAAAGCTTACAGATGCAATGGATCGGGCAGACTTGATCATTCTGGCAAGCCCCGTCTACGTGTTTCACGCCACCGGCCAGATGATGTCCTTTCTCGACCACTACGGAACCCGCTGGATGGTACATCGGCCCGACGAGCGCATGTTTCATAAACAGGGCGTCTGCATCTCCACGGCGGCGGGCGGGGGTATGCGGAGCACCAATCAGGACATGTATCACAGCCTGATGTTCTGGGGTCTTCCAAAAATCTACCGGCTTGGATTCGCTGTTCGAGCCGCCGGGCCAAAGGAAATCCCGGAAAAAATACGTCAGAAGATTCACCGAAAAACAGATGCTCTGGCAAACAAGATCCGCAGGAACAATCCCCCCTCCGCGCCAAGCCTCAAGGCAAAATTCTGGTTTTATGCCGTCAGGTTTGCGCACATGCACTCCCTGAATATCGAACCGGATTACTCTTATTGGGAGGAGCGAGGATGGCATGGCAAAAACCGGCCGTGGAATACAGTCTCAGCAATTCGGGATTGAATTTTGAGGGACTGGATTCCGCTGCAAGAAAGAGTCCGCTTCACAGCGGCCTTTTCCTCCCTATTTTAGATTTTACCCCCATCATTCCCGTTTTCCAAAACCATTTTTCTATGGCCCCGGATTCAATCTCCTCGTCATCCTCCCTGGAAACCGTTGGTACACAAGCCTTCTTCTTTCACGGCAGACAGTATCGGGCGGGCAGGAATCCGTTTCCGCATGGCGCAACCCGCCTTGTGAGGCCGTCACGGCGACGTCTTTGAGCCTGAAAATAGATAAAAAAGACTCTAAGGCACGAAAATGTGTCTTAGAGTCTTTCTAAATGGACTTGTTGAAACGGCTGAACGGGTCAACATTGCAGACCAAGTGACCGTTTTCAGGGGACGCCAACAAGAACTGCTTACTTCTGGAGCTTGGCGATCTCCTCGGCAAAGTTCTCCTGCTTCTTCTCGATGCCCTCGCCCTTCTCAAAGCGAACGGCAGTGAGGAACTTCACGCTGCCGCCGGCGGCCTTGGCGGCGGAGGCAATATAGGCCTCCACGCTCATGGAGCCGTCCTTGACAAAGGACTGCTGGAGCAGGCAGTTCTCCTCGTAGAACTTGCGCAGCTTGCCGGTGACAATGCCCTCGCGAACCTTCTCCGGCTTGGCAGCCATCTTGGGATCATTGGCCATCTGGACCATCATGATCTTCTTCTCCTCTTCCAAGGTGGCGTCATCCACCTGGGACTTATCCCAGAAGCGGGGGTTCAGGGCGGCGATCTGCATGGCCACATCCTTACCGATGACCTCCACCTTCTCGGCGGGCAGGTCGCTCTCCAGGTTCACCAGCACGCCGATCTTGCCGCCGGCGTGGACGTATGGCACGCTGATATTCTCAGCATAACGGGCAAAACGGCGGACCTTGATGTTCTCACCGATGACCAGGACCATCTCCTGCTGCTCCTCCTGGACGGTACGGCCGTTGCCGTAGGGAGCGGCCATCAAGGCGTCCAAGTCAGCGGGGGCGGACTTGGCCACCACGGCAGCCACACCGTGGACAAAGTCCACGAATTTCTCGTTCTTGCCCACGAAATCGGTCTCGGCGTTGACTTCGACCACCACACCCACGCCGTCGATCACGGCAGCGTAAGCGGCGCCCTCGGCGGCGATGCGGCCGCCCTTCTTGATGGAAGCGGCCAGGCCCTTCTCACGCAGGAACTCGACAGCCTTATCCATATCGCCCTCGGTGGCAACCAGAGCCTTCTTGCACTCCATCATGCCAACGCCGGTCTTCTCGCGCAGAGCCTGTACGTCTTTTGCGGTAATTGCAGCCATGGTATATACCTCCAAATAATTTAAATAAAAGGAGCGCCTGCCCGCGCACGGGCGGGCGCTCCGCATTTTCTCTTCTGTGATAAGAGACTTAGGCCTCAGCAGTGGGAGCATCCTGGCCCTGACGGCCCTCCTGGATGGCGTTGGCCATCACGCCGGAAATGAGCTTGATGGCGCGGATGGCGTCGTCGTTGCCGGGGATGACATAGTCAATCTCATCGGGATCGCAGTTGGTGTCCACGATGGCCACGATGGGGATGTTCAGCTTGCGGGCCTCATTGATGGCGTTGCGCTCCTTGCGGGGATCGACCACAAACATGGCGGAGGGGAGCTTGCGCATCTCGGTGACGCCGCCCAAGTACTTCTCCAACTTGGCGATCTCGCCCATGTGCTTCATGACTTCCTTCTTGGGAAGCATGTCGAAGGTGCCGTCCTCCTGCATCTTCTTGAGCTGATTGAGACGATCCACGCGGCCGCGCATGGTCTTGAAGTTGGTGAGCATGCCGCCCAGCCAGCGGGCGTTGACATAGTACATGCCGCAGCGCCCGGCCTCTTCCTTGATGGCCTCCTGAGCCTGCTTCTTGGTGCCCACGAACAGGAGCGTGCCGCCCTGAGCGGAAGTATCGCGGACGAAGTTATAGGCCTCTTCCAGCTTCTTCACGGTCTTCTGCAGGTCGATGATATAGATACCGTTGCGCTCGGTGTAGATATAAGCGGCCATTTTGGGGTTCCACCGACGGGTCTGGTGGCCAAAGTGAACGCCCGCCTCGAGAAGCTGCTTCATAGATACGACTGCCATAGTTTGTTTTCCTCCTTTTTTGTTGTGCCGCCACCCTGGTCATCTGGCCTGGTCTATCCCCTGTGGGGGACACAAGACCGCCATCCCTGGGGTGTGTGTTCTGGTCACATGCTCTGGTATTTTATCATGAAAGGGTTCATAATGCAAGGATTATTTCCCTTTTTCCGGAGAAAAATTCTACTCTTCTTCCTCCTGCTGGTTCTGGGCGGCCATGGCCTCGTCGAAGTGCCTGTTGATCTGTTCGGTAAAGGCCTGGGCCGCGTTGTAGCCCATCTTCTTGTGGCGGTTGTTCATAGCCGCCACCTCCACGATAACAGCCAGATTCCGGCCCGGCTTTACCGGGATGGTGACGGCGGGGACCTGGACGTCCAGGATCGTTGTGAAAAGCTCCTCCAGCCCCAGGCGGTCGTACATGGCCCCATCGCGCCACTGTTCCAGATTCACCACCAGGTCGATGTTGGCCTCGTCCTTGACGGCGGAAACGCCGAAGAGCTGCCGCACATCCACCACGCCGATGCCTCTGAGTTCCATATAATGCCGGATGAGCTCCGGGGCGCTGCCCACCAGCTGGTGGGCGGCCACCCGCTTGATCTCCACGGCATCGTCGGCAATGAGCCGGTGGCCGCGCTTGATAAGCTCAATGGCGGTCTCGCTCTTGCCCACGCCGGACTCGCCCAGAATGAGCACACCCTCGCCGTAGATCTCCACCAGTACGCCGTGGCGGGTGATACGGGGAGAAAGGTTGGTCCGCAGGCCGGAGATCAGCGCACCCATGAAGGCCGAGGTGGTCTCCTGGCTGCTCAACAGGGTGCGGTCGTATTTTTCCGCCATTTCCAGGCACTCGGGAAAGGGCTCCATTCCCCGGGTGAGGATCAGAGCGGGGATGTCCTGCGCCAGGAGCTGTTCAAAGCTCTTGCGGCGCTCCTCCGGAGACATTCCCTCTAAAAAGGTGGACTCCACTTTGCCCAGCACCTGAAGACGCATGGGGTCGAAATAATCGAAAAAACCGATGAGCTGAAGTCCGGGCCGATTCACGTCCTCGGTGCGGATGAGGCACTTGTCGTACCCTTTCCCCTTCCGCAGGACATCCAGGCCGAACTCCTCCACCAGCGTGGACAGCTTAACGCTGTAAAGGCTCTCCATGACCTTCCCTCCTCTTTTGTCTTGTTCCCAGTATAGCACCGGGCAAAAGCGGGGGCAACTGTTTTTCCCATCCGGCGCAGAATGCCCGGGCGAGTGCTGCTTCAGCAGCACTACGTCCGGGCATCGATTTCAAACATTGGGGCAAACTGTCTCAGTGACCGCAGGCACAGCTTCCGTGCTCATCCTCACAGGGCAGTTTACAGCTCTCCGGTACCGGCAGTCCCTGCTTCCGGTAGTAGTCGCCCAGTGCCGCCTTGATGGCCTCCTCGGCCAGCACGGAACAGTGCATCTTGTACCCGGGCAGGCCATCCAGCGCTTCGGCGACAGCGGCGTTGGTGAGGTTCAGTGCCTCTTCCACCCGCTTGCCCTTGATCAGCTCGGTAGCCATGGAAGAAGTGGCGATGGCCGAGCCGCAGCCGAAGGTCTTGAACTTTACGTCGGTGATGACGCCGTCGTCGATCTTCAGGTACATCTTCATGATGTCGCCGCACTTGGGGTTGCCCACCTGGCCCACCCCGTCGGCGTTTTCCAGAACGCCCACGTTCCTGGGATGCTCAAAATGGTCCATGACCTTTTCCGAATAAAGCATATTCACTCGCTCCTTTTCTCACTTTTCGTACCAGACGGGACGCTGCTGCACCTCATCCCAGACCGGCGACATGGCCCGCAGATAATTCACCACTTCGGGCACTTCCTTCAAAATATAATCCACGTCCTCATCGGTGGTCTCCCGGCCCAGGGAGAGCCGCAGGGAGCCGTGGGCCACCTCGTGGGGCAGGCCGATGGCCAGCAGCACGTGGGAGGGATCCAGCGAGGCCGAAGAGCAGGCCGAGCCGGAGGATCCCCGGATGCCGCGGCTGTCCAGATGGAGGAGCAGGGCCTCGCCCTCCACCCCCTCAAAGATAAGGGAGGCCGTACCGGGGAGTCGGTTCTCCCGATCTCCGGTCACCTTGGAATAGGGCAGCTTGGAAAGCTCGTCCAAAATCCGGTCCCGCAGGGCCGACAGCCGGCGGGATTCCGTCTTCATCTCTTCCACGGACTCCCGCAGCGCCGCCGCCATGCCCACGGCGCCCGCCACATTCTCAGTGCCGGAGCGCAGGCCCCTCTCCTGTCCGCCGCCCAGGATGAGCGGCGGAAGGCGGACGCCCTTGCGCATATAGAATCCTCCCACACCGCCGGGACCGTAGAACTTATGGGCCGAGAAGGACATCAGATCGCAGTTCCAGGCCTGCACATCCACCGGGATATGGCCCACCGCCTGCACCGCGTCCACATGGAAGAGCACCCCGTGCTCCCGGGCGATGGCCCCGATGGCCGCAATGGGTTCTATGGTGCCGATCTCGTTGTTGGCCGCCATAATGGAGATCAAAATCGTGTCGGGGCGGATGGCCGCGCGCACCTGCTCCGGATCCACCCGGCCCAGGGCATCCACCGGCAGGTACGTGACCTCAAAGCCCTGCTTTTCCAGATACTGCGCCGTGTGGAGAATGGCGTGGTGCTCGATGGCAGAGGTGATGATGTGCTTTCCCTTCTTCCCCCGCAGCTCGGCCACTCCCTTCAGCGCCCAATTGTCTCCCTCGGTGCCGCCGGAAGTAAAATAGATCTCTCCGGGCTGGGCGTTGAGGCAGGCCGCGATGAGGGCCCGGGCCTCGTCCAGATCGGTCTTGGCCTCCTGGCCGAAGGCATAGAGGCTGGAAGGGTTTCCAAAGCGCTGGGAAAAGAAGGGCTCCATAGCCTCCCGAGCCGCCGTGGAAAGAGGCGTAGTGGCCGCATGGTCAGCGTAAACGATCCTTGTCATATCAGAGAACTCCTTTCGGATTTTCGATTTTATATAATTCCTATATGTTTAATATGATTATAACAAAAAATCTCTGTTTGTCAAGGAAAAAATAAGCAGGGAGCGAAAAAATCGCTCCCTGCTCAGCCTCAGGGCTTCTGGGCGTTGAACTTGTTGTAGGCCTCGCTGACCTTGCTGGCCGGGGCGGGCTCCACCTGATACCAGCCGCGGCTCTTGGCCGCCTGGAACAGATCGGTCTGGGTCTGGTGACCCTGATCCAGGATCTTCAAAAATTCGTCCCGAAGCTGAACGTTGACGCATTCCGAGGCGAAGGCGTCATAGTTGCCGCTCATTTTTTTCTCGCTGAGGATCAGATCTGTGATACGCTCCTGGTCGTTCATGCAAGTCCCTCCTTTTACCGCAAATAGTTCAGCAGGCAGGTAAAATTCTGCCGGTGCTGGTCGGCGTATTGCTGAAAGCTGGCCTTGAGCTGGGCGTCCTCCGCCTCCTGTACCGCGGCCTGATACTTGCAGCAGAGCACTTTTTCAAAATTGAGCTGATCGCCGAGAGCGTCAAGTTCCTTCGCACTGAGATTAGCCATAGGTTTTCCCTCCTTTTCAAGATTCCCTCTTAGTCTCTCCAAAGATGCCGCCGCTATGCGGAAGTTCCGGACATCCCCGGGCAGAAAAGGAAAAAAGAAGGTACCAAGCCCGCTCTATCCGCTCCAGGCGGCACAGGCAGAACAGGGGCTCCAGTGGAAAGGGCGCGGCGGGGTCAAGGGGAAACGCCAGTTCAAAGCCCTCCTCCCCCCGGCGGAGCAGGGCCCGGGTCAGCCTCCGCCCTGCGGAAGCCGCCACGGGATCCCGCATGAGCCGGCCGGGGCAATCCACCCAGTTCCAGCCGGCCGGAGGCCGGTTTTCCCCGGCGGGTTCCGCCGGGAGGATCTCCGCCCCCACCGGCGGCCAGACGCCCCGACGCTCCAGCTGGGCGACAGGAAGCGCTCTCCGCAGCCGAAGCGCCCCGCCCTCCGGGATGAGCGTTCCCAGCAGGAAGCGCTTCCCTGCCCCGTGCAGCCACGCCTTGTAAAACCCACTGCCGTCGGAGGCCCGGATGGCCTGGCAGATTGCCTGATCTCCCTCCCGCCGTACCGTCACCGCGCCGCCGGGACTGTCAAAGCTCCACTCCATCCCATTCCACCCCCTCTGTGAAGTTTATGCGCCCACTCGGGCGGACATGTCTTGCCAAAGCCACAGAAGTCCTTTATAATAGGAAACACCGCACAGTCTTTCCGCCCTTGGAAACATTCGTTTTCAAGGGCCATCCCTTTCTTTTGACCTCACACTTGAAAAGGAGGATTCTCCATGGCCACAGACACCCACCGCAACGGGAGCTTCAGCTCCTCCTTCGGCTTCGTTTTGGCCTGCGTCGGCTCCGCCGTAGGCCTCGGAAACATCTGGCTGTTCCCCTACCGCCTGGGGCAGTATGGCGGCGGGGCCTTTCTCATCCCCTATCTGCTGTTCGTTTTCCTCTTTGGATGGGTGGGACTCTCCGCCGAGTTCGGCATTGGGCGCCTGGCCCGCACCGGGACCTTGGGCGCATATGCCTTCTGCTTCCGCAGCCGGGGCCGGGAAACCGTCGGTAAAGCTCTGGGCTGGATCCCCTTGATGGGCTCACTGGGTATCGCCATCGGCTATGCCATCATTGTGGGCTGGGTAGTCCGCTCCGCGGCCGGAGCCGTCACCGGGGCCCTGCTCACCGAGCCGGACTTCTTTGCCCAGGCCACCGGCAGCTTCGGCAGTCTCCCCTGGCACGTTCTGGTGGTGGCTCTGGTGTGTCTGATGCTCCTCACCGGCGCGGCGGGAAGCATTGAGAAGATCAGCAAGGTCATGATGCCCCTGTTCTTTTTGCTCTTCCTGGTAGTGGCGGTACGGGTGGCCTTTCTCCCCGGCGCCGGCGAGGGCTACCGCTTTCTGTTCGCCCCCGACTGGTCCGCCCTGCTCGATCCCTTCACCTGGGTGATGTCCATGGGACAGGCTTTCTTTTCCCTGTCCATCACCGGCTCCGGCATGATCGTCTACGGCGCATACCTGGACCGGAGCGCGGATATCCCCGGTGCGGCGCTCCGCACCGCCTTTTTCGATACCTGTGCGGCCCTGCTCTCCGCCCTGGCCATCATGCCCGCTGTGTTCTCCTTCGGGATCGACCCCTCCGCAGGGCCCTCCCTCCTGTTTATCACACTTCCCGGCATCTTCGCTCAGATGCCTCTGGGCCGGGTCTTTGCCGTTTTGTTCTTCGTCTCTGTCATTTTTGCCGGCCTGACCTCGCTGGTCAACATGGTGGAGGCCGTCTGCGAAAGCTGGCAGACCCGGTTCCGGCTCTCCCGCACCGCTGCGGTCCTCCTCTGCAGCGGCATCATTCTGACCGCCGGAGTCTTTTTGGAGGCAGAACCCCTGGTTGGGAGCTGGATGGACTTCATCACCATCGTGGTGGTCCCCATCGGGGCCATGCTGGGGGCGGTGGCCATCTACTATGTGCTGGGCTGGCCCACCATCCGGCGGGAGCTGGAACTGGGACGGCAAAAGCCCCTCTCCCAGTTCTTCGGCCCCTGCGCCAAATACCTGTATGTCCCCCTCACCGTGATCATCCTGATCCTGGGCTTTGTCTTTCACGGGATCGGCTGAGCCCCATTGAGACCGGCAGAACACCGAGATAAGTCTTTCGGTGCTCCGCCGGTCTCCACCGTTTCTATCCCCGCAAACCGGTTCTTTTTTCCTTCTGTTTTCGTATGATTTTATAGTTGTAAATCCAGTCGAATTGGGATAAACTATAGGCTAAGAAATTATGGGCATGACCCCTTCGAGGTGTATTTATGAACCTGCGCGTCGGCATTGACATCGGCTCCACCACTGTCAAGGTGGTAGTGCTGGATGAACACAATCAGCTCCTTTTCCGCTCCTATGAGCGGCACTACTCCAAAACCCGGGAGCGGGCCGCCGAGACCCTGCGGTCCATCAGCGGCCTGCTGGCGGGCAAGGACGTACATATGGTCATCACCGGTTCCGCCGGTCTGGGTGTGGCCAAAGCCAGCGGCATTGACTTTGTTCAGGAAGTCTACGCCACCGCCGCCGCCGTAAACACCTACATTCCGGGCACCGACGCCGTCATTGAGCTGGGCGGCGAGGACGCCAAGATCATCTTTTTCGGCGGGGCTCTGGAGGAGCGGATGAACGGCTCCTGCGCCGGCGGCACCGGGGCCTTTATCGACCAGATGGCCTCCCTTCTGAACGTCACCATCGATGAACTGGACGCGCTGTCTCTGAAGCATGAGAAGATCTATCCCATCGCCTCCCGCTGCGGCGTGTTCGCCAAGAGCGACATCCAGCCCATTTTGAACCAGGGCGGGCGGAAGGAAGATCTGGCGGCCTCCATCTTCCAGGCCGTGGTGGATCAGACGGTGGCCGGGCTCACTCAGGGCCGGGAGCTCAAGGGCAAAATCGTGTTCCTGGGCGGCCCCCTCCACTTCCTGCAGGGCCTGCGGGAGCGGTTTGTGGACACGCTGAAGCTGGATGAAGAGCACGCCGTGTTCCCCGCCGACGGCGACTGCTTTGCCGCCATGGGCGCCGCCCTGTGCGCTGAGGAGTATGCCCCCCGCCCCTTTGAGGAATGCCTCCGGCTGCTGGAGGAGAGCGTGGACGCCTCCGAGGCGCTGGACACCATGCCCCCTCTCTTTGCCGATGAGGCCGAGTACGGCGCCTTCCTGGCCCGGCACAACGCCAACCATCCCCCCGAGGCCGATCTGGCCGCCTATACCGGGGATGCCTGGCTGGGCATCGACGCCGGCTCCACCACCACCAAGATGGTCCTCATCGACCCTCAGGGCGGGATCCTGTACAGCTACTACCACTCCAACCAGGGCAACCCTGTGGCCATCGTGCTGGAACAGCTCCGGGAGATCTACCGCCGCTGCGGAGACCGGGTGGTCGTCAAGGGAGCCGCCGTCACCGGCTATGGCGAGGAGCTCATCAAAAACGCCTTCCAGTGCGACCTGGGCCTGGTAGAGACCATGGCCCACTATAACGCCGCCAAGCACTTCAACCCCGACGTGGATTTTATCATCGACATCGGCGGACAGGATATGAAGTGCTTCAAGATCCGCAATGGCGCGGTGGACTCCATCATGCTCAACGAGGCCTGCTCCTCCGGCTGCGGTTCCTTCATCGAGACCTTCGCCAAGGCGCTGGGGTACGACATCGCGGAGTTTTCCAAGCTGGGCCTCTTCTCCCCGCACCCGGTGAATCTGGGCTCCCGCTGCACCGTGTTTATGAACTCCTCGGTGAAGCAGGCCCAGAAGGACGGGGCCAATGTGGCCGACATCTCCGCCGGTCTCTCCATTTCCATTGTGAAAAACGCCGTCTACAAGGTCATACGAGCGGCCAACGCCGACGACCTGGGAAAGCACATCGTGGTCCAGGGGGGCACCTTCCTCAACGACGCCGTTCTCCGGGCCTTTGAGCAGGAGCTGGGCCGGGACGTGATCCGCCCCACCATCGCCGGGCTTATGGGGGCCTTTGGGGCCGCGCTGGCCGCCCGTGATCTCCGTTTGGCGCAGAGCGAGCTGCTGAGCGAAGAGGCTCTGCGCTCCTTCTCCCATACAGCCAAGCCTGCCACCTGCGGCCTTTGTACCAATCACTGCTCTCTCACCGTCAACCAGTTTGACGGCGGGCGGCGGTTCATCTCCGGCAACCGCTGCTCCCGGCCGCTCGGACGGGAAAAGGCCGAGCTCCCCGACCTGGGCCTCTACAAGTACCGGAAGCTCCGCGCCATGGAGGGCAAGGGCACAGGCACCGGCGTCCGGGGCCGGATCGGCATCCCCTTCGGGCTCAACATGTACGAAAACCTCCCCTTCTGGTACGAATTCTTCACCCGCCTCAACTTCGAGGTGGTCCTCTCCCCTGAATCCTCCCGGAAGCTCTATCTCAAGGGTCAGCACACCATCCCCTCCGACACGGTGTGCTATCCCGCCAAGCTGCTCCACGGCCATGTGGAGGCGCTGGTGGAAATGGGCGTGGAGGCCATCTGGTATCCCTGCATGTCCTATAACTACGACGAGGGCATCGGGGACAACCACTACAACTGCCCGGTGGTGGCCTACTATCCCGAGCTTCTGGCCGCCAATGTCCCGGCCCTGAAGCAGACTCGCTTCCTGGATCCCTATGTTGGGCTGTGGCGGCACCGTGATTTTGAAAAGCGGATCTCCATTCTCATGGAATCCGAGTTTTCCGTGCCCAGGCGGGAAACAGTGGCGGCGGCCCGGGCGGCCTATGACGCCTATGACGCCTACAAGCGGGATCTCTGGACCACTGGTCAGCAGTATGTGGCCTATGCCCGGGAGCACAAGCTCCCCATCCTGGTCCAGGCCGGACGGCCCTACCACATCGACCCGGAAATCAACCACGGCATCAACGACCTCATCACCGGCCAGGGCTTTGTCCTCATCACCGAGGACGCCGTCTCCCATCTGGAGGGCTACGAGCCCCGGAAGGTGCTCAACCAGTGGACCTTCCAGTCCCGGATGTACAACGCCGCCCGGTATGTCTGCACCCAGCCGGACATGCAGCTGGTGCAGCTGGTCTCCTTCGGCTGCGGCACCGACGCCATCACCGCCGACGAGATCCGCTCCATCCTGGAGCAGGGCGGCAAGCTCTACACCCAGCTCAAGATCGACGACATCAACAACCTGGGCGCCGTCAAGATCCGCATCCGCTCCCTCATGGCCGCCATGGACGCCCGGTCACTTTCTTCCGAGAAAGAAAGCGGCCGAGGAACGCCTTGATTGCGGCTGTATATCATACACGAAGTGTGCTTTGGGGCAGCGCAGGTGCATCCACCTCTTTCGCGCTCTACTGATTGCCGTCCCGCAGAAAGGACCTGGAACTTATGGCAGAACTGAAATATGACAAAACCGGACGTCTCCTCTTCACCAAGGAGATGAAAAAAGAATATACCCTCCTGATCCCGCAGATGCTCCCCGACCACTTCGCTATGCTGGTGAGCATTTTCCGGGGCGAGGGCTATCAGGTGGAGATGCTCGACAACACCGGCCGCCCCGTCATCGACGCCGGGCAGAAATATGTCCACAACGACGCCTGCTACCCCGCCATTCTGGTCATCGGCCAGCTCATCAACGCCATCCAGTCCGGGAAATACGATCCCCACAAAGTGGCGCTGGTCATCACGCAGACCGGCGGCGGCTGCCGGGCCTCCAATTACATCCATCTGCTGCGCAAGGCGCTGGAGAAGGCGGGGCTCTCCTTCGTGCCCGTCATCTCCGTGAACCTGTCCGGTCTGGAGTCCAACCCCGGTTTCAAGCTGAGCCTGAACCTGCTGCGCAAGGCCGTCTTTGCCATTATTTACGGCGACCTCATCATGAATGCGGCCCACCAGGTCCGCCCCTACGAGGTCACACCGGGGGCCGCCGACGCCGCAGTCAGCGCCTGCATGGATTTCCTCCTGAAGGACATGGACGCGGGCAAGGGCATGACCTTCAAGAGCATGCGGGCCAACTTTGACCGCATCATCGAAGCTTTCAAGGCCGTCCCCGTAACTGGGGAGCAGAAGGTGCTGGTGGGCGTGGTAGGCGAAATCTACGTCAAATACGCCCCCCTGGGCAACAACAACCTGTGTGACTTCCTCCTTGCCGAGGGGGCGGAGCCGGTGGTCCCC
Source organism: Candidatus Pseudoscillospira sp. SGI.172 (assembly GCF_050313575.1). Classification (NCBI taxonomy): domain Bacteria; kingdom Bacillati; phylum Bacillota; class Clostridia; genus Candidatus Pseudoscillospira; species Candidatus Pseudoscillospira sp. SGI.172. The sequence continues at coordinate 40,045 of NZ_JBNPLQ010000023.1, forward strand.
GGGCTCATTGATTTCATTCTCTTCAAAATCAACAACCGGGAAGTGGACGTGGGCATCTACGGCGGCAAGTGGGTCAAGGAGGTCTTCTGCCGCTGGCTTCAGAAGTATGTGATGAAGTACCAGCACGCCATGATCGACGCGTTGAAAAATTCCGGCCGCTTCCGGGCCCCGGGGGACTTCCACGATCTTCACAGCTATATCAGCGGCTACCTGGGCGACGGCAACAAGATGGGGGAGGGCTGGCTCCTCACCGCCGAGATGCTGGAGCTCATCAACACCGGCGTGCCCAACATCGTCTGCACCCAGCCCTTCGGATGCCTGCCCAACCACATCGTGGGCAAAGGGATGATCCGCAAGATCAAGGACGACTACCCCTGGTCCAACGTGGTGGCCATCGACTATGACCCCGGCGCCACCCGGATCAATCAGGAAAACCGCATTAAGCTCATGCTTGCCAACGCCCGGGCTCTGGCCAAGGAACAGCGTGCCCGCACCCTGGATCCAGAGGAAGGACCTTCGGGCGAACCCGTTTCTGCCCGGTAATTCCCTTGCAGCGCAGCAGATGAAAAGGAAAACACTTTTCGTTTTTTGAAATTTCTTTTTTCCCCTATGAAAGGGGATATCTTGAAAGGGAGAAGCACTCTACACCTATTCTCCCCGTAGCGAGGTGCTGTGGATGGACGAGAGAGAGAACCGATTTGGCACAATGCCCATCCGGAGCCTTATTCTGACCATGTCCTGGCCCATGATGCTCTCCATGCTCATCCAAGCGCTTTACAACATGGTGGACAGCTACTATGTCTCCCTATGCGATCCCAAGGGATTCCTGGCCCTCTCCCTGGCTTTTCCCGTGCAAACGCTGATGATCTCCGTCTGCGTGGGCACAGGTGTGGGTGTCAACGCCATGCTCTCCCGGCGGTTGGGTGAGGGGAAGAAGGATGCGGCCGCCGCAGTGGCCGCCAATGGCTTTTTTGTCTACTTTCTCACCGGACTGGTCTTCCTGGCGGCGGGGGTCCTTCTCGGGCCCCGCTTTGTGGGCTTTTTCAGCTCGGATGCCCAGGTGGTGGCCTATGGCGGGCAGTATCTCACGGTGGTACTGTGCGGTTCCATGGGGATGTGCATGCAGTTTGCCGGAGAGCGGGTCCTCCAGGCCAGCGGAAGACCGGTGGGGCCGATGGTGATTCAGGGGATCGGCGCTGTCATCAACCTGATCCTGGATCCTATTCTCATCTTCGGCCTAGGCCCCGCTCCGGCCCTTGGCGTGACCGGGGCCGCCATCGCCACGGTGTTTGGACAGCTTGTGGGGATGTGTGTCGGGTTTCTTCTGGTTCACCGCTGTCCGGTGGTTCAGATCTCTTTTCGCAGCTTCCGGCCCGACACCGGAGCCATCCGGGATATCTACCGGATTGGTTTTCCCGCCATGGCCATGCAGTCTCTGGGCACCTTCATGACCCTGGGGCTCAATAAGATCCTCAGCCTGCCCCGGGTGACCGCTGTGGCCGGGGACGCCCCCGTCTTTGTGCTGGGGGCCTACTTCAAGCTCCAGTCCTTTGTCTTTATGCCGGTAGCCGGGCTCAACAACGGCATGACGCCGGTGCTCGGCTACAATTATGGTGCCAGGCACCGGACCCGCATCGTGGACGGCGTCCACTTCGCCCTCAAAGTTTCCCTGGGAATCATGGCGGCAGGAACGCTCCTCTTTCAGCTCTTCCCCTCTCAGCTCCTGGCCATCTTCAGCACTCCGGCCGAGATGATCCCCACCGGCATCTTTGCCCTGCGGGTCATCAGTGCCACGTTTCTGTGCGCCGGGGCCTCCTTTATTCTCTCCGGCGCATTTCAGTCTCTGGGCGCCCCCAATCTGGCCCTGCTCCTGGGGCTCACCAGGCAGATCGTCATCGTTCTGCCGGTGTGCCTGATCCTGGCTCTGGTGGATCCTTCTCTCGTCTGGCTCTCCTTCCCCGCCGCAGAAATTTTTTCCTGCGCCCTTGCCGCTCTGCTCTATCGGAAAGTGCGCCGGGAGCGGGTGGATCCACTGGAGCCGTGATCCAGACGATATTTCCCTCCTTTTTCGCCCATACTAAGGCTGAAAGGAGGGATTTTTCATGTCCCATTTTGATCCCTTTACCGAATTGCCCGAGGGCTTTGCCATGGCTCTGGCCCAGGACCCGGCGGCCTTGGATGCCTTTGGCCGCCTGTCGCCGGAGGAAAAGGCAGGGTATGTCTCCCGCTCCCACCAGGTGGGCAGTCGGTCGGAAATGCGGGCACTGGTCTCCGAGCTGGGCGCCCGGCGAACCTTTTAGCCCATCCCCGCGTAAAATAAGCTGATGTGGGGATGAAAATGGAAAAATGCGGGCGTTCCGGCAATGAAGGGCTGCTGCTGCTGGCCTCTTTGATCTCCATTCAAATCTCCCATCAAGTCACAGCCGATCAGCTTGCTCTCCTGGCCGCCTTTTTCACCACTGTGGGGGACAGCCTGGCTCTCCTGGCCGTAGAGTCCGCGGAAGATCCCTCTGACGAGGGCGAGTGCCATAAAAATACCGCGCAGGCATAATAAGCCGACTGTTCGTCAAACCAGGCAGAGAGCGAATCCGGGAAAGCCATGATCCGAATACAGAGAAGAACGCCCGAGAGAGGTTCAAACCGCTCGGGCGTTCCTCTGTGTAAATGGTTGCTTTTTCCGCGTTTTTTGGTATACTTTCTCAATAAAATGGTACGCACAGTCGGGGTTTGACAAAGGAGGATATTATGTATTTTCCTGATCATATGACTTTCCAATACTTCTTCTTTGATACATATATAGGTTACTTTCTACAAGCACTGCCCATTGCATTGGTGACAAGTACAATATATGGTTTTGTTAGATTTAGGAAAGACAAAGAAACGCATAAGAGCAGAAAGCTATTCTCATGTATTTTTGCCTGCTATATCACAGGGCTTATCTGCTTGGTAATCGGATTAGACCTGATGAATACATTTTATTATAACCTGTTCTACTCTATGAATTCCGGTATCGAGATAGATTGGTCTGGTGGCGAGATTGACCTTGTGCCCGATTTCTTCAACAATATCAGCGGAGAAACAATCGGAAACTTTTTGATGTTTTTTCCATTTGGTTTTCTTTATCCGTTATCACAGGCAACCCCCACATGGAAGAAAACCGTCACTGCCGGACTTTTTGTAGTTGTAGTGATCGAAGTGCTTCAACCCATTTTCGGCAGAGCATTTGATATAAACGATATTATTCTAAACTCATTCGGTATTATTATTTCTACATCCATTTTCTTTGGTATAAAAAGAGCAGCCAAGAAATAAACAGCTTCCCGTTTGTCTGGCTGCTGAAAGCCCGCCTGGGGCGCAAGGACGCGCCCTCCTTCCTGCCGGGTGCGTCCCACGCCGGTGCATGAATACAAAAATCCCCCGTATGAACGCAGCCATACGGAGGATTTCCTGTTTTATGGGTTTTATGGGCGCTGCCCAGGCTTCCATGATCTTTTTTCTGTCAGGCCCGCTTGCCCCGCAGGTACTCGTCCATGGCCTGCGCCGCCTTTTTCCCCGCGCCCATGGCAAGGATGACGGTGGCCGCGCCGGTGACGGCGTCGCCGCCGGCGTAGACGCCCTCCCGGGTGGTGCGCATGGTGTCCTCATCCACCACAAGGCAGCCCTTCCGGTTGGTTTCCAGGCCTGGTGTGGTGGAGCGGATCAGTGGGTTGGGGCTGGTGCCCAGGGCCATGATGACCGTATCGACATTGAGGAAAAAGTTGGAGCCGGGGACCGCCTTGGGCGAACGGCGGCCGCTCTCATCGGGGGCCTGGAGCCGCATCCGCATGCACTCGATCTGGCAGGCCTGCCCCTTTTCATTGCCCAGGATCCGCACCGGGTTGGTCAGCAGGCGGAAGTCGATCTCTTCTTCCTTGGCGTGGTTGACCTCCTCCCGGCGGGCGGGCATCTCCTCCTCGTCCCGGCGGTAGAGGAGGTAGACCTTTTCCGCCCCCATGCGCTTGGCACAGCGGGCGGCGTCCATGGCCACGTTGCCGCCGCCCACTACCGCCACCGCCCGGCTGTGCCGGAGCGGGGTATCGTGGTCATTCCGGTAAGCCTTCATCAGGTTCACTCGGGTGAGATACTCGTTGGCAGAGTAGACCCCTGCCAGGTTCTCACCCTCAATGCCCATGAACATGGGAAGGCCCGCACCCGAGCCTATAAAGACGGCCTCATAGCCATTCTCGATCAGCTCATCAATGGTGATGGTACGCCCCACCACCACATCCAGGCGGAGGTCCACTCCCAGAGCCTTCAGTTTGTCCACCTCGCTCCGGACGATGGCCTTGGGCAGCCGGAACTCCGGGATCCCGTAGACCAGCACGCCGCCTGCGGTATGGAATGCCTCGAAGACCGTGACCGCATAGCCGCGCTTGGCCAGATCGCTGGCACAGGTGAGCCCGGCGGGTCCGGAACCCACCACCGCCACCTTGACGCCGTTGGGCTGGGGTTTTTCCGGAAGGGCATTGCCGTGTTTCAGATACCAGTCGGCCACAAAACGCTCCAACCGGCCGATGGCCACAGCCTCTCCCTTGATCCCCCGGACACAGCGCTCCTCGCACTGGTTCTCCTGGGGACAGACCCGGCCGGAGACGCAGGGCAGAGCGTTGGTATCGGAGATGATCTCATAGGCGGCCTTGAAGTCGCCCACGGCGACCTTGGCGATAAACTCGGGGATGCGCACATTCACCGGGCAGCCCGCCACACAGGGCTTGTTCTTGCAGCTCAGGCACCGCCTGGCCTCCTCGACCGCCTGGTCGGGCGTATAGCTCATGGTGACTTCCAGAAAGTTCTGATTGCGCACCAGCGGCTCCTGCTCTTCGGCGGGAACCTTGGTCAAGCTCATATTCGGCATCGTTGTCTCCTCCTCAATGGATCATGGACTTGCCCAGCTGATCCAGACGGCAGGCGTGGTGTTCCTTTTCCTCCGCCTCTCTCTCTCGGTAGACGGCGTTACGGTTCATCAACTCGTCAAAATCCACCTGGTGTCCGTCAAAATCAGGTCCGTCCACGCAGGCAAACCGCACCTTCCCGCCCACGGTGACCCGGCAGCAGCCGCACATACCGGTGCCGTCGATCATGAGAGGGTTGAGGCTGACAATGGTCTTTACACCGTAAGGCCGGGTGGTCTTGCAGACAAACTTCATCATGGGGATGGGGCCGATGGCAATGACGGCATCGTAGGCCACACCGCCATCGATCTGTTCCTGGAGCTTCTGCGTGACCAGCCCCTTCTCTCCGTATGTACCGTCGTCGGTCATCAGGTAAAAGTTGTCGCTCACCGCCCGGAACTCATCCTCCAGAATGACAATGTCCCGGGAGCGGAAGCCTGCGATGACATCCACCGTGATCCCGGCGGCGTGGAGGGCCTTGGCCTGGGGATAGGCGATGGCGCAGCCAACGCCGCCTCCGATCACGCACACCCGTTTGGCCCCCTCGGGGATCTCCGTGGGCACCCCCAGCGGCCCCACAAAATCCAGGATGGAGTCCCCCTCATTCAAATCGGACAGAAGCTGTGTAGACAGACCCACCTTCTGAAAAATGATGGTGACAGTCCCCTTCTCCCGGTCATAATCGGCAATGGTGAGCGGCACCCGCTCCCCGTATTCATCCAGCCGGAAAATAATAAATTGTCCGGCCCTGGCCTTTTTAGCAATCAGAGGCGCATCCACTTCCAGAAGGGTCACTGTGGGATTGAGCACCTGTTTCCGTACGATTTTTGCCATGCGCAAACGACCTCTTTCTTCCTCGTTTTTCGCCGAAATGCAATATAAAAACTCTATCAGCTTCTGCACGCAATGTCAAGATAAAGCGGCAGATTTCTCCCCTTGCGTGAGAACTCTGCCGCCTTTATTTTCTCATATTTTCCAACGCAGGAGCACGGTAAAGGTCTCCCCGTCCAGGCCGGCCGAGACTGTGCCCCCCATCTGTCCGGCCAGCGCCTTCACGATGGCCAGCCCCAGACCGGTGTTTCGTCCGGAGCGGGTCTGATCGGAGGTGAAGAAACGGTCAAACACGTGATCCAGCTCTCCCCGCTTCAGATCGGCTCCCCCGTTGGAAAAGCGGGTCTCCACGCCTCCCGGTACCTGCCGCGCGGAAATCGTGAGAGTCCCCGAGCCGTGTTCCAGCGCGTTTCGAATCAAGTTGGTGTACACCCGGGAGAGCGCTCCCCGGTCCCCCCACACCGCCGAAAGGTCGTCCGGCAGTTCCACCGTCACTTGGAAACATGCCTCCAGTTCATCGTAAAAAGCGGCCAGCAGCTCGCTGATCACCTCTCGCAGATCCACCCGTTCCCTCTGGATGGGGTACTCCCCCGCCTCCAGCCGGGACAGGTCGTAGAAGCTGGTGATGAGCCCCTGAAGTACCTTTGCCCGACTCTCCACGATCTCCAGATACTCCCGGCGTTGTTCCTCAGAAAGGGTCTCGGACTCCAGCAGCTGGAGATATCCCAAAATGGAGGTCAGCGGGGTGCGCAGATCGTGAGAGACGTTGGCGATCTGCTGACGCAGGATCTTTTCCCGGCGGCGAAAATCAGCCCGCGCCTCCTCTCCGGATTTTAAAAGGTCGTTGACCTCGGCCATCAGTTTCTCGGCGGCCCGATTGGGGGCAGCCAAACGGAGGGGGGCGCCGCCCCCCTCCTGCCGCCGCTGTTTCAGTTGTTCCGCTCCCAGCCTCAGATTCCGCTCCAGGGCATAGACCCGGATCAGGAGCAGGATGCACAGGAGGGTCAGGATAGCCGTCAGCAGCATGGAGCCGCCTCCTTTGATTATCGAATCTCCCTCCGCCGAAATACAGCCAGACCAATGGCACTGGTCACAACGACCCAGCCCAGTCCCAGGCCCCAGCAGGAAAGCCAGGTCAATCCGCCGGACAGATTCCAAAAGCGCAGGCCGCTCTGATCGGCGTAAAGCGCACGGAAGGGCGCCGCATAAAAGAGCGTGTCAAACAGCCGCAGGGCCAGGGAGGAATCCTCCCCGCAGCCCACCAGGGCCACCGGCGTGCCGAACACACAGATCAGATAGGTCAGCGCCATCGCGCCCGAGGCGCTGCGCAGCAGCATCAGCAAAAGAAATGAAAACGAAAGTGCCCCGATCCATAAGGGCAGCGTACAAGCCACATGGAACAGCACCTGTGTCAGCGGCAGTTCCAAAGTGCCCTCCGGCGTGCAGCAGAGCTGACACAGCAGCAGATACCATCCGACCGTTACAGCAGCCGCGGCCGTCCCCACCAAAATGGCCGCCGCCAACTTGCCCAGGTAGACCCTGGAGCGGGGAATCCCAAAGATGATCTCATTTTTCAGCGTCCCGTTCCGGTACTGGTCATCGACGGTGAGAGATGCAAAAACAGGAGCCACCAGCAGACCTATGGGGAGCATCATCAGCAGAAACAGATAGGCCAAGCCTCGCCCGACCTCTTCCCCGCTGAGCATGGGCAGAAAAACCAGACTCTCCAGCACCAGCAGCACAGCCATGCCGATAAAAAGGCTCTTTTTGCGGCAGAGCTTATAGCACTCAGCGCCGATATAGTTGAGCATCAGGAAATCTCTCTCTTTCGAAACACGATCAGCCCCAGCGCTGTGGAGCCCAGGAGCCAGGCCATCCCCACGATCCAGGCGTAAGCGATCAGCCCATTGGAGGGGCCGCCGCTCAGCAAACGGTCAAAGGGAGTGGTGAGCAGGCAGACCTGGATCGCCTCGATCACCGGGCGCAGGCGGGGGAGAAACGTGCTGAACAGCTCCAGGGTCCCGCCGCCCAGTACGCCTACCACCAGCACATACACGATGGAGGCGGCGGTGGACCCCTTCATCAGGAACAGGAGCATATGAAACAGGCCCATGCCGCCCAGCCACAGGGGGAATGCCACCAGCAGAGCCTGCCCCAGGGCGGTCATGGTCTCCCCGGTCGCCGCACCCAGGGGGAAGAGCAGCCGGGCCAGAAGCAGATAGAAGGCCAGGATCACGGCACAGAGCACAACCGAGACGATGGCCGCAGCGATTAGTTTGCCCAGATAGATCCGAGCTCGGGGCAGACCGTAAGCCACCTCATTTTTCAGGGTATTGTACTTATACTGATCGGAAAACACCATATCACAGGTGATCACAACCAGATACAGCCCCACGGAAAGAACCATGCAGAGGGCCCCCGCCATAAAATCGAAGCTGGCCCCCGGCCCGGCGTTTTGGCGGAGCAGCACCATGATCAAGGCGATGCCGCCCACAATGACGCCCAGAAAACCGGCCGGATAGACACGGTGAGTAACCTTGTAGAACTCGGCATTCATGTATTTAAGCATGGTGAACACCCCCGATCAAGCTCAGGAAGTAGTCTTCCAGATTGGCTCCCCGATGCTCCATTCCAGACAGGGCGATCCCCTGCTCCACCAGGAGCCGGGTGACCTTCTGCGGCTCGGAGAGGCCCTCATAGAGCCGGATGGCTCCTCCGGGCAAAATCTCGAAGTCCCGAAGTCCCAGCTCCCGCTCCAGCATGGCGGCGGCGCGTGGCGCGTCGTCCACCCGAAGCTCCAGGCAGTCCCGGCACTTCTCCGCCAGCTGAACGGCAGTGAGCTGTTCCAACATGCGTCCCTTGTCGATAAAGCCGTAGCAGGTGGCCAGATTTTGCAGCTCCGAGAGGATGTGGCTGGAGATGAGGATGGTAGTCTGATACTGCCGGTTGAGCTCCAAAAGCAGGTTGCGGAATTCCACGATCCCCTCCGGGTCCAGTCCGTTGATGGGTTCGTCCAGCAGCAGCAGCTCCGGGCGGTTCATCAGCGCCAGGGCCAACCCCAGCCGCTGTTTCATGCCCAGGGAAAAAGTCTTGAACTTTTTCTTTCCCGTATCGGTCAGTCCCACCTGCTCCAACGCATCCTCCACCACCCGGGCACCGGCGATCCCCCGCTGGCGGCGGTAGTATTCCAGATTCTCCCGGGCGGTGAGATAGGGATAAAAGCTGGGGATCTCCACCATAGCCCCAGTGCGGGAGCGCGCCTTCTCCAGATCCCGCTCGCCGGTGGCTCCAAAAAGCTCCACCTCACCGGAGGTGGGCACCGTCTGAGACGCCACCATCCGGATAATCGTGGTCTTGCCCGCTCCGTTGCGGCCCACCAAGCCGTAGATCTCTCCCTTGGGAAGTGTGATATCCGCGTGGTCCACCGCCAGGGCTGCGCCGTAACGTTTGGTCAGCCCCCTGGTCACCAGGATATTTTCCGCCATTTCACATGACCTCTCTTCTTTGTGAGTATGCCCTGAGTATAGCAGAGAGTCAACAAGAGAACCTGAAGAGAAGGTGAAGAAAATCTTAATGTCCCTTCTCCTGCTCTTTTTTCGGTTTTGTGGTATCATAAGGGTGGGGAAGCACCCCGATTTCAAACCTGGGAGGAGGGATCGTATGTTCACCCGAGAGCCTGAGAACGAGCGGTGTCCGTTGTGCGGTTCCATCATGGTGGATGGGCGCTGCGAGGACAAGACCTGCGAATTTCACTGGCAGCCCCCCGAGCCGGAAGATCTCCTGGAGATCGAGTGCGGCGAAGAGTCCCG